>JARBUB010000240.1 GCA_029239905.1 Clostridia bacterium | reverse complement strand
TATTTATTAAGGATTCAACTTCATAATCTTTTATTCCCAATAAATAATCAGGTAAAGTTATAGTTGTTAAATCTCTCTTACGAACATATTATAGCACGGGGATTATATATAAGCAATACGTATTTAAACTTTATTATTTAAAATATTATTTAATTCTTCTATTAAGATCCTATTGCTCTCCCTTTGCTTTACAGCCAATCGCACATAGCTTCCATCCAACCCCTCAAAACCTTCCGGAGTTCTTATTAATATATTTTTCTCTAGTAGTTTCTCTTTAAGCTGCCATGCATCAAAATTCTCCTTAAGGAGTTTTATTAAATGAAAATTTGCTGCGGAAGGGTAAACCCTAATACCCTTTATATTATCCAATTCATTAAACATATTATCTCTTTCAGTGGTTATCCAAACCCTGGAGTTTAAGATATAATGTGAATCCTCTAGCATAGAACAACCTGCTATTACAGCTGACGTATTGACATTCCAAGGCTCTATACTCTCCCTGATTTTGTTTATCAGCTTTAGATTATTGCTGATTGCATAACCAAGTCTAATCCCCGGCATACCAAAAAACTTAGTGGCTGCCTTAACAATCAATACGTTATCAAATTTATCTAATTGATCCAACATACTATTTTTCGGATAATCTGGGGTAAACTCCATAAACGCCTCATCAATTATCAGCATAGCTCCCTTTTTTTTAAGCCCTTCAGCCAACTGCAGGAGCTTTTTCTTGTTTATGAGGGTACCTGTCGGATTATTGGGATTACAAATAATAACAACGCTATCATTACTTGCACTCTCTAATATTATTTCAATATTAACATCTTGGTACTCACTATCAAATGCGTCTAATGCCCTGTACTCAATTCCACATTGCAGTGCAGCTCTTGAGTACTCTGAAAAGGTAGGCTTCAAGCTGATAAGCCTGCTTTTACCACTTTGCTGGATCGCTTTGTATAAAAGCTCTATAGCGCCATTTCCCGGTACAATAAAGCTTATGTCCTCCACCGCCAAATATCTTCCGATGGCTTTGCGGAGTTTTATATAATTAATATCCGGATACTTTGTAAACTCTTCGATATTACTTAGCAAGGCATCCTTAAAGCTATCCGGTACGCCAAGTGGATTTATATTTGAGCTGTAGTCCAGCAGTTTTTGACTATAATTATGCACATATCCACCGTGGAAATTCAAAGTCAATCACCTACTATAAATTAATTATTCCAATTGCTAAAAGGACAATGCCGTATGCGCCTACCATAAGAAAAATGCTTCTCCTAATATCTTGCTTTTCTATTGCTCTCTTGCTTTCTCCGATTGTCGGCTTTTGCACAGGCTTCCCAAAATAAAGATTTGTGCCACCAAGCTTAATTCCCAAGGCTCCTGCTGTAGCAGCTTCAGGATATCCGCTGTTAGGACTGCTATGGTTTCTGCCATCTCTTAATAAAGTAATAACGCTATTCCTGAAATCCAATCTTAAAAATAATGCACATACACACATTAGAGCTCCAGTCAGTCTAGAGGGCAAATAGTTTGCCAAATCATCAAGCTTGGCAGAGCACCACCCAAAGTGAAGATACTTATCATTTTTATAGCCCACCATCGAATCTAACGTGTTTATCGCTTTGTATGCCATAGCTAATGGTGCACCACCTATTGCCATAAATATTAGAGGTGCAATTACTCCATCTGAAGCGTTCTCTGAAACAGTTTCTACAACCGCCCTTGTCAGTTCCTGCTCATCTAGGCTATCCGTATCACGACCAACAATCATGGAGGTTTGCTTTCTTGCCGCTGTAATATCACCCTTTACCAACTGCTTGTATATCTTAATGGCTTCGTCGCTTAAACATCTAGGGGCTAAGCAAGTATACATAAATATAACGTTAATGGCAAAATAAAGGATAGGACTTATACCGATAGCTAACTTCAATATCATAAAAGTAAATCCATAGGCCAGTGATACTGTAGATAGAGTTAGTAAAATCCCCGCCATCTTTAATTCTCGAGGTTTTTTTGCAACAACTCTTATCCACTTCTCAAAGGCTTTTATATACATACCAATTAATCTAACTGGATGAGGCAGCCAATTTGGATCCCCAACCAATGCATCCAGCAATGCTGCTGTATAAATGCTAAGCATCAATGCCTTCCTCCAAAATCTCATAGATCTTTTTCATATTTAAACTGCCTCTTACAACCTCCGCCAGCTTGTCATATTGCTGCTCCTTGAACTCCCAGTAATCTGCTACATCAAAGCTTAATGGTTCAAGTCCTTTACGCTGTCTAAGTAGATTGATAAAGTTCCCTGTGAAGTCTTTGCTGTCAAATATCCCATGCATATAAGTACCAAAAACGGTGCTGTTTTCATTCACAAGACCATCTGTTCCTTCATATGACTTCCCGTTTCTTATATTCATATCAATAAAATTCTTCTCTTTATTCTCCACTAGGGCCTCTCCCATATGAATTTCATAGCCCTTTACCTTACATCCAAATAGCTTTTCCACCCCCTCACTAAGGGTAGTAGTTTTTTCCGTCTTAAAGATTGTTTCACAATCCAACAATCCTAATCCTTCAACACACTCTATCTGTGACTCTGCTTTTAAGGGGTCATGTATTCTGTTTCCAAGTATCTGAAAACCTCCACATATTCCAAAGACGATACTTCCTTTTTTATGACAGGATAGTATCTTTTGATCCATCCCTGTTTCCTTCAATGCAAGCAGATCCTTTATTGTACTTTTTGTACCAGGAATGATAATGGCATCTGGATTACCTAATTCTTCATTTGGCCTAACAAATCTTACCCTTACACCCTCATATAGTCTCAATGCATTAAAATCAGTAAAGTTAGACATATATGGTAGACTCACAACAGCAATTTCGATATCACCCTGCTTATCTCCAACCTGCATAAGCCAATCTGCCACGCTATCCTCATCTTCAAGGAAATGATGATAGTATGGGACGACTCCCAGTACCGGTACTTTGATAATATCCTCCAGCATCCTTAAACCAGGCTCTAATATTTCTAAGCTTCCTCTGAATTTATTAATAATTACACCCTTTACTCGCTTTTTTTCTTCCTCGGACAAAAGAAGCATTGTACCTGCCAAGGATGCAAATACGCCCCCTCTGTCGATATCACCCACAAGTATCACTGGAGCCTTGGCTATCTTAGCCATACCCATATTTACAAAGTCTTCTTGATTAAGGTTTATCTCAGCAGGGCTGCCAGCTCCTTCGATCACAACAATATCACTTTTGCCTGCTAATTCCCAATATATCTCACTTATCCTACCCTTAAGCTGTTTCTTGAAGGCAAAATAATCCACTGCATCCATATCTGTAAATACTTTACCCTCAATTATTACTTGAGACTTTCTGTCAGAGGTAGGCTTCAGCAAAATTGGATTCATTTCAACAACAGGGGCTTTGCCTGCAGCTTCTGCCTGCATTACCTGAGCTCTTCCCATTTCATGCCCCTCGTGGGTTATGTATGAATTTAGACTCATATTTTGAGATTTAAAAGGGTTTATATCATAGCCATCCTGCGTGAATATTCTACATAGTGCCGCAGTCAGCATGCTTTTGCCTACTGAAGATGCTGTTCCCTGAATCATTAAACCTTTGCTTTTGATTTTATCGTTTTTCATTTAATCACCTATATATTTAAATATTATTTATTCCTTTTATGGTGCAGTGACCCTCATTCATTTCCAGCAAGCTGTATTTTCCGTGATCAAAACTGAAGCTCCAGATCTTTTCTAAGCCAAGACCCAACAAATATGCCGCAATTATTCGTAAAGAACCATTATGACTAACGATCACAATACTTTTATTCTTATATAAACTAAGTATTTCATCCATATAGTCACATATCCTATTGTACATACCTGCAAGGCTTTCACCATCTGTTGGCGTGGCATTCTCAAAATCCTCAATCCATAGATTCCAATGTTCAGTATATTCAACAGCTATCTCTTCATAGCTTTTACCTTCCCATTGTCCGAAATTAAGCTCTCTCAGTCTTTTATCTGTCAAAATCTTATTTGGGCTATTTATTATATTTGCTGTTTCTACCGCTCTTTTCAAATCACTAGATACCATTACATCATAATGGATATTTTCAAAAACTTTTCTTAGTGCCTGAGATTGCTCTATTCCGCTCTGCGCCAGGCTGCAATCCGTCCAACCATAATAGCAGCCCATCTTATTGTAATCCGTTTCTCCATGCCTTACTAAATAAACCATCGTCATATTAATTGTCTCCAAATTATGACCGCCGCCAAAAGAAATACGATTTCTGCTATTTCATTGCCAGCCCCAATTGTATCCCCTGTCATGCCTTGTATCTTTGAATATATGTAGCTTCTATATAGTATCATTACCAGCATAGCCCCGGCAAAAGCAGCCAAACCT
>JARBUB010000239.1 GCA_029239905.1 Clostridia bacterium | reverse complement strand
AGGATTAGAAATGAAGAAAAAAATCATTTGGATAGGACTTTTTGTAGTGATAATTGCCATTGCAGCATACAGTATCACGGCTAGCAAGCAACCAATTACCGTAGATATGGGAACTGTGGAAAAAGGAAATATAGAAGAATACATTGAAGAGACCGCAGTTGTGCAACTTGAAAATGAGATTGCCATCTATACCACAGAAGGCGGAAAAGTCTTAGAAATTATGGCTGAAATTGGCCAAGAAATAAAAGCAGGGGATGTACTGCTGCGAATGGATGAAGAGTCAATAAAGCTGCAAATAAAAAATCTAGAGGCCCAGAAACAGTCAATTTTAGCACAGTACGCAGGAGCAAACGAGCCGGCAAGTGCTGCCGAAATACGCAAGCTTAATGCTCAGGTGAAATCTGTTGATGTTACTTTTCAAGAAGCAAAAAGAATAGTTGAGAACAACAAAACTCTTTATGAAAGCGGTGCAATAAGCATGGATGCTTACCAAAGCTCCCTAACTAGTCTAGCATCAGCTGAAGCGGCTTTAGAAGCAGCCAAAAGCAACTTGGAACTAGCTCAAAATGGAGTTTCCGGCAATTTGAGAAAGCAATATGAAGCTCAACTGGCAGGAATCCAAGCAAATATTGCTCTTTTGCAAAAGAGACGTGCGGATTTAAATGTTGTCTCACCAATTAACGGAATAATATTGACAAGAAATATTGAAAAAGGTGCAATCGCGCAGCCCGGAATGCTTATCTTTGAAGTAGGCGATAAAAGTGGTATGTATCTGGAAAGTGATATATTAGTAGATGATATAGCAAATGTCAAAGTAGGTTCAATTGTATTAGTCGAAAATGATGACTTGGGTATAAAGGCAGTAAAGGGAACTGTTCGACAAATTTATCCAAAGGCCTTTAGCAAAATGTCTGAGCTTGGAATACAACAAAAAAGGGTAAAGGTAGAAATTGATTTCAATGAACCTATCACAAACCTAAAATCAGGCTATGATATGAGTATTAAAATCATATCATCAAGTAAGGAGAATACATTATTAATTGACGAGAAAGCGATATTTGAATATCAAGGGAAAGACCATGTGTTTGTAAACGAGAGTGGTGTTGCAAAGCTTAGAGCTATTGAGAAGGGCTTAGAAAGCAATGGAAATATAGAAGTTCTCACTGGTCTCAAAGAAGGAGAAAAGATTATCTTATCCCCTGACGAGAAGCTGTCAGAAGGTACTAAAGTAAAGTAAAATAAATTAAGTTAAAACGAACCGACATTTCTTATGATAATGTTGGTTCGTTTTCATTTAAAGCTCTTTGTATATGCTGAGTTCAGCCGTTTCTCTTAAATCCTTCAGCAATGGAACAATTTCTGTGAAATGAGCCGTTTTCATATGGGCATCTAAGTGCTGCTTGGTCTCCCATTTCTCAATGAATGTTAAAATATTAGGGTTGTCTATGCCCTCACATAAATCATATGAAATACAACCATCTTCTTTTCTTGTTTCTTCTATCAATCTAACTGCCTGTTGCTTATATTCAGCTGTTTTGTCTGCTTTAACTATACTTTTTGAAACTACAAAAATCATTTGATAACCTCCTTTTTATATTTATTATACAGCAAATCTTATATTTTGTGGTGTCTGTTACAGGTGTATGATTTCACATTAAAAACGACCGGTGTGAACCGGTCGGTTTATTATTTGTTTGCCATATTTCTTTCAGCTATTTCAATTGCTTTTCTTACCATATTTCCACAGTTTTTTGAGCTTACGCCGCCCCATCCCTCATTCTGCACTATATCATCAACGCCAAGCTCTCTTGCTATTTCATATTTTAGGTTCTCGGACATTAATCCTCTTCTACTCATAATTCACCCTCCATACGGACAGCTGTTTATATTTTTGTGTTAAAAATCTTATTTTGCTGTCGATATTATTATCTGCATTATCGAAGAGTTTATATCATGTAATTGGTGGTTTAAATGAGTAATATTGTTTGTTTCTACTGTGTCAAGGTTCCGTTTTCTTCCTTGATGATTTGGAGAATATTCTCCTCATTTCCATTCTCTGCATTTATATAAACAAAAAAGTCATTTTCTTTATATTTGCCTTTAAATTCATAACATAAAGCTTCGCGATTGCCGGGCAATGGAATTACTGCCAGCTTGACTCTATCGATGTTTAGTCTCTGAGTTACCTTTGCTTTCGCTTGCGCTTCTGTCAGCTTAGGAGTTAGATTCTTTCTGTTTTTTGGCGCCATTAGGTAATGATAGCTGTCAAAGCCTACAATTTCACCATTATCTAAGGCTACCTTAACCTTCAGTAAGTCAGGATAAAGAAGAACCCCTTCCTTTGTTACTCCCACAAAGGTCATCATGGTTGTATTATCTTCATTGAGAAAATAGCTTTCTACCAAATCTCCAAAGCCTTGTTTCTTTAAAAAATCCTTTGCCTTATCAGCAGCTTCTTTGTTTGAAAGCTTCTTTTCTAAAACATCTCTAGAGTTGAGCATCCAGAGTACATGACCTCCGGTCTTTGTCACGTCTATATTAATTTGGTAATCTTGCTCTCCATTATTTGGTGTTGTTTCCAAACCATATGTATGTATCACCCCGCTGCCCGAGCTGACTTGCTTTAGTTCCCCTATTTTATCTGTGCCTAAAAACTTTTTGGCTATCTCTAAAGCTTTTTCTTTATTTATATTATCACCATCTAGTCCCTTGGGCTTTCCTCCGGTGACATTTTCAGAAAATGGTCCGTCGTATATGAGAGTAGGGTAATCTGTAAAGGTCTGATCCATTTTACCAAACTTTACATCCACTGCATTTTCCGATGCTCTCTTAAGTATCAGCTTGCCTTGCTTTCTGATTTCGCCAAAACGTACATCTCCTCGCGCAACCTGATCCTCCATATCATATAACTCATCTAACAGCTTGCCTGAGTAGTTTTCTAGTTTGCTAATCTGATCAAACTGTTCTTTATCCATCATCTTATTTGCGGCATTTTGCTTAGAAATGGTATAACAAAAGTCTCCTACCTGCGAGAGGTACTTTGCTGTTTTACTTAAGGCTCTGTGGCTTATGGGCAGTTGCCCCAAGTTCTCTGCGGCAGATTGAGACTGACCCCATATCTGCGTCATTATTGTATTGCTTTGCACTGTAGAATTCGTAACCTCTGCCTTATCCATCAGTACCTTGATGTTTTCAACATTTGTAACCATTTCTCTAAATTCTCGCTGATATGTATTTTGCAAAAATACTTGATACTGCTTTCTTTCAGTCCATGTATTATATCCAAAAAAAACGGAGAGAATCAGCATAGCAGAAACGACTACTAACGCCTTGTGATATTGCTGTCTAGATAACTGCATTTTAAATAGCTTCATATTACTTCCCTCCTATTTACAAAAATAGTGCTTACCGATAATCTTGATAATGGGTCTCGACCAGATCCACTTGCTTGTTGCTTTTGCAGGATTGAAGTAATACATTGCTCCACCTGAAGGGTCCCAACCGTTTAATGCATCCTGAGCCGCCTTATGCGCAGAATCATTTGGTGTCAAATACATCTGGCCATCAGCTACTGCAGTAAATGCTCCAGGTTGGTAAATTACACCTGCTATGGAATTTGGAAACCTAGGGTCATCAACTCTATTTAGAATTACAGCTGCTACTGCCACCTGGCCAATGTATGGTTCACCTCTAGCCTCTCCATTTATGGCTTGCGCCAAGGTATTTAGCTCATTACTTCTTCTTACTGTACCTCTTGTGGTTGCTTTAGCAGCAGTCTTAACTGGCAGTCCGATTGCTTTTGCTGTTGCAGTTCCTACTATCCCATCTGCTTTTAAGCCATGCTTCTTTTGAAAAGCAATGACAGCGGTTCTTGTTCTCCATCCGAAAACTCCGTCAACAGTACCCTTGTAATAGCCCCACTTTTTAAGTTTAGTTTGAACAGTCTTTACTTCCGTCCCTTTTGAGCCATATTTAACAATCATTGATGATGCATCACTGCTATAGCCTCTATCAGTGAAAAAGTCGTTATATGACAAAAATCCGAAGACTGTATAAATTAGTAATATTATTATATATGGAGTAAATTTCTGTATTCTTTTTCTTAACATGCGCACACCTCCTAAAGCTATTTTTTGTAAAGCCTAGATAATTATTCACTACTTACGACTTCAACAACTTACAATATTTTCAATAAGATGAGTATATTGGATTGATAGCAATAAAAAAAACAGACGTAAGTCTGTTTTGTAATATCAATGTATATAATTAAGATCCGTCACATTCTGATGGCTAGTTTAATTTCACATATTCATTAAAACTTAAATAACTCTCCTACCTTTGCCATCCTCATGTTCATGGATTTCGCTATTTCAACAAGCTTAAATTTCAGCTTAACCGGCACTTCTTCACTTGTTTTTGCAGCTGTCAAAAGTCTGTATTCATCCTCATTCAAGTTCTCCTT
>JARBUB010000238.1 GCA_029239905.1 Clostridia bacterium | reverse complement strand
GGCATTTGATGCATATGTTGCATCATCATTGGGCACATGGGCATTTTGTTCATTTTGTTACCTCCCAAATTGTATACTCACTTATAAATATATGTGGTATACCTACCCGTGGTGCCTGTATTATATGTTTTGCACTAAACATTTTACATTAAATCAGAATGCGCAAACATTTTCTTTCATTCATGAGTTGTGAAAAATGCATCTTTGATAATCCAAAATCGGATGTTTCTACTGATTTTGTATTTGATAAATCTTTTTCGCTGCTTATATCAGCGGGAAATTTATTCTAACTCTACTAACAGATTTCCATCCTGACCATATATGCCTTCTTCATCTACCTGCACATAGCCATCTGTGGCATCACAGAGAAAGTCTAATATAGATTCTAGGAATTCCCAGCCTTCCTCAGTTATATCTTCATCAATTTCAAAGGCATATATCTGCACAGTATTCTTCAAAATCTCAACAGCCTTTTTCTGTCCCTTGCTGTAGGGCAAGGCCTTCACTTCATCCAAAAATTCCTTTTGCTCTTCCTTAAAAAGATTATCTTCACCATTGATTGTATTTCTTTCTAAAAATACCGGTTTGCTTTCTGGATTGTACTGGAAAACCATGCTTTCCCAATCCTGTATCTTAAAGTCCGGCTCTTCTTTCCCAGGTGAAGTTGAAAACTCATAGCCCTCTTCCAATAATTCATCACAAATGGCACTTAGTGATGGAAAATCCTCTGCTTGTGAAAAAACTCTTATGTAAAAACTCATCGTAATTCTCCTATTCCTTTAAGATTTTATGAAATATTAAATCATCTACATACTGGTTAAGCTTATCATTATAATGATGCATCAATACACTTCCACCAAAGGTAAATCCCTGATTCAGAACAGTGTTAATTGAAGGGATATTGTCACTATATATATAAGCTCTAGCTATTATAATCCCGTCCTTTTTCATATCTTCAAGCCCCATATTCGTAAGCTCTTTAGCAATGCCTTTATTTCTGTATTCTGGATGTATGGCTATGGAAAGTGTTACTGAATGTCTTTTGTAGGTTTCATTTCCTCTTGTTGCACGAAATAATCCAATCACCTCATCCTCGCACTCAGCCATATAGAGAAATAAGTTTTCATTTTCCAGCCACCTCATAAGCTCTTCCTTATCGGGTATTTCAACAAATGACACCTGACCATTTTCTAGTTTAATAACTTCTAGAAATCTCCATACCCCATCTACATCACTTAAATGCATAGGTCTGTAAACAATATCCATGTAGAATACCTCCCACTACTCATATTCTATATATAATACTATTTTACATTACTTACAAATTCTATTCAAGAAAAAGCAAATTTGTCTTATATTGCTCATTCTAGGATGTTTTGGTCATATAAATTTATCTTTTGAGATTGCAGCATTCTGGTATATAATGGTACTAAGTAATGTTTGAAGGGAGTGATATCACTTGAAGAAGATTTATGGAATTCAGTCTGCTCTTTCTTGTTTGGTGGGTATTGGGGCATTATTCGGTGGGCTCTTGGGCATATTTGATCCAAATGGGAAGCTTACCGGAATGCCCACCGATATATTAAAAACTAGTCCCTTTACTAATTTTCTGATTCCAGGCTTGTTTTTATTCTTTATAATAGGCATTGGACATTTGACTTCATTTATATTTATTAAGCGAAAACTTAAATTTCACGCTTATATTAGCGGTGGACTCGGCTGTATACTAATGGCATGGATTTTGATTCAATGCTATATAATAAATACTATAACTATTTTACATGTTATTTTCTTCATTGTAGGTTTAATTGAAAGCTTTTTCGCCTTAAGTATGGTTATTAAGCTAAGAATGTTTCCTTTTAATAAAAACCAAGGTATGGGCTCAGATTCCAGCAATTCGAAATCTACTTTGTTATAAATCAAAATATGATAAAAAAGCCCTCAGCTATTTTGATAGCTGAGGGCTTTTTTGTTATTAACTTATTTCAATAATGCTCCTTCAGAATACGTGTTGCCTGCATTCCAGAGCAAATATTCCTTTACTCCATTCTCATCTAAAGCCTTAATTTGCTGCTCTAATTGTGTAGTCCCATATTTTATATGACCCTTAACCCAGCCTGCAGTAAAATCCTGTATCCATGGTCTTATTGTTGCTGGAGTTTCAATGTTTTTGTTTCTATTTACAGCATCTCTTGTGCCATACAATATTGTCTCATACGGGAAAGCATCAGGTACTGATAAACCGTAGGTACCGTTGGCATAGTGGCTCGGATACATCATAGGAGACACATAATCCACTACATTACTCACTGCTTCCCAATACTGTCCTAATGCCATATCATCTGATACAGAACCTACTAGCCCGTATATATCCGCAGATATATATACTTGCATCGGGGATAGCTGTTCATGAGCGTACTTAAGATAGTTTTGTATTGTTTCAGGCTTTGATTCGCCCTTTTCATTTCTGTAGTCTAGAATCTTGTCCAGCTTGCCCCCATTTGAAGCAGGGAATCTTACATAGTCAAATTGAATTTCATTGAAGCCAGCGGCTGCAGCTTCCTTGGAAACCTCCAGATTGTATTCCCAAAGTTCTCTGTCATGAGCTGAAACCCAAATAAGTCCATCGCTGTTTGTAAAAGGCTTGCCGCTATCCTTATAGACAATAGCCTTTTGAGGATGCAATTTTGCATAAGATGGATCCTTAAAGGAAACTATTCTAGCAATTGTATAAATACCATTATCCTTTAATTTTTGCATTAAAGCCTTTATATCTTTAACCGGTGCTTTCTTATTTGCTTCAGGATTGTGCTTTTCAGCTGCTTCCGTAGCAAAAAGCATATTTCCATTATCATCCTTTACATCAATTACAAAAGTATTAATTTTTGTTCTCTTTGACATTTCAATAAGCTTATCAAGTCTTGCTCCTGAAGCTGAGTATAATGTTAAATAAATTCCTTTAACCTCTACTCTTGGATTGTTTGGATAGCTGAACGTCTTGTCTTGAGGTGTAAAATCAAGATTTCTCAAGCTTTCATCCATTAACTCTGTTCTATCCTTTACAGTGTGCTCTGCCACAATCCAGCCGTTTACTTCTCCCTTAGCACTCTCATACCCGACATTATACCAAATGATATTGGCTTCATCTGTCTTCTCTTGCTTAATATTTACAGCAGTTCCCTTCATCAAGCTATCCAAAACCTTGCCGTCTTTAACAGCATCTTCTCTGACATTTAATTTGCTGGCACTGATATAAACAACATCTTTGTCTGTCTCAGCTGGTTGTTCAATGGGTTTAACATCAGGCTTGTCCACACTAGTTGGTGTATCAACTGGTGTCTGAATCGGTGGATTTTGACTTTGGTTTGTATCTTGACCTATTAAAAAGGCCGAAGTTACATATTTACTGCTTGCTGCGGCAATTATTACCAACATTACTGCAACGATTAGTAGGACCATTTTTTTGTTTTTCATACAGCACCTCACAACTTATTTTGCTATAGCTTGTCTACCTTTTGTACATATTTCTACAAGAAATCCGCTTAATTAACATTATATCATGCATTTTGACTCACAGGATATTAAATTTGTTTCACAAGACTATGCAAATTTAGCCATTTTTCTAATATATATTAATAAACCTTGAAATCTGTGATTTATATCACAGATTAACTTCAGATGCTCTAGTAATATATACATGTAGTACAAATTCGAAATATATTAAAAAATATAAATTCAAGGGGGACAAAAAATGTTTTGCAATCAATGTGAACAAACACCATCCATGGGATGTACAAAAGTAGGCGTATGTGGTAAAAATGAGGACATCGCTGCACTACAAGATACTATGATATTTGGATTAAAGGGTATTGCCGCTTATGCAACTCACGCAAGAGAGCTTGGCAAAAGTGATGATGAGATTGATGCCATTACCCATGAAGCTTTATACATGACTTTGACAAATTCAAACTTTAACCTGGAAGAGCATATCAAAATGACTTTAAAGGTTGGTACTGCAGCAGTTAAAGCAATGGATTTATTAGATAGGGCTCATACAGGAAGATTGGGCATACCAGTACCTGTAAGAGTTTCACAAAACAAGGTTGAAGGACATAGCATATTAATTACAGGCCACGACCTTTTCGCTTTAGAAGAGCTTTTGATACAAACGGAAGGTAAAGGCATTAATATATATACCCACTCTGAAATGCTTCCAGCACATGGGTACCCAGCACTTAAGAAGTACTCTCACCTAAAGGGCAACGTTGGTAAGGCATGGTATGATCAAAGAAAATTATTTGAAGAGTTCCCAGGAGCAATACTCGGCACAACAAACTGCTTGATGCCAATTAAGGGCAATTATGCAGATAAATTCTTTACTTATGGTGTTTGTGGTCTTGAAGGCGCAAAGAAAATTGTAAATAATGACTTTACTCCTCTTATAGAGAGAGCATTGTCTCTACCA
>JARBUB010000237.1 GCA_029239905.1 Clostridia bacterium | reverse complement strand
GAATATGAGAGCCCTGCTAGCAGGAGATTTCACGCACAGCCTGTATGTTGTCCTGAATGTGGACCGAAATTGAGTCTCCTAGACAACCTTGGAAAGGAACTTGCTGTAGACAATAAGGTAGAAGAAGCAGTGAGGCTTCTAAAAGAAGGCAAAATTCTAGGGGTTAAGGGCATTGGAGGCTTTCACCTCATGTGTGATGCTGAGAATCAAACCGCAGTTGCCAATCTAAGGAGTAGGAAAATGAGACCTCATCAGCCCTTCGCGGTTATGGCTATTGATATGAATGAGGTTGAGCATCAGTGCACCATAAGCCACAGAGAAAGGCAGCTTATAACCTCTAATCAAGGTCCTGTTGTTCTTGTGAAAAAAAGTCCGGATTACAGCCTGCCGGAGGAGGTAGCACCTGATACTGACAGGCTTGGGATAATGCTTCCATATACCCCTTTGCATATGCTTTTATTTGCAGGAGGATTAAAGTATTTGATCGCAACCAGCGGAAATATAAGCGGCATGCCTATGGAATACCAAAATACCAAAGCTGTAAGCAATCTAGCGAATATCGCAGATTATTTTCTATTGCATGACAGAGATATAAATATACCCCTAGATGATTCTGTAACAAAGGTTGTTAGAGAGAAAGAAGCTATATCGAGAATAGGGAGGGGCTATGCGCCTGCTTCAATAAATATTGGTGCGAAGCATCAGTTAATTGCTTTGGGAGCAGAACAAAAAAGCTCCATCTGCCTTTCTAGAGACGGTTATGCTCATATCAGTCAGTATTTAGGTGATATAAAGAGTCTAGGTGCATATGAGAGTTACAAGAAGGTGTTGAATAACCTTGTAAGCCTTATGAAGATAAAGCCTCAGGCTTATATTCATGACCTGCATCCAACCTATTTGTCTACCTTATATGCCCTGGAGCAGCGAGAACAGAAGATCGGCATACAACATCATTTCGCCCATATGGCAGGTTGCATGGCTGAACATAAGCTGAACAAGCCTGTGATAGGGGTAATCTATGATGGAACGGGGTTTGGGGCGGATGGCAAGATTTGGGGCGGGGAAATTCTGGTTGGGACTCTTGAAACTTATACAAGAGCCGGACACCTCAAATACTGTTCGATTCAAGGTGGGGACAAAGCGGCAGAAGAACCTTGGAGGTCTGCTGTCAGCTATCTTTATAGCATGGGAGAGTGTTGCTCGGAGGATTTTAGCGGCATTGATAAGCTCACCTTAAACACCGTAGAAGCAGCTCTTAGAGGGGGCTTGAACTGCTTTGAAAGCTCCAGTATGGGTAGATTGTTTGATTGCGTTTCGGCACTGCTGGGCTTATGCAGCAAGACAACCTATGATGCCCAAGCTGCTATTTTGCTTGAGCGTATTGCTGATAAACAGGTGGATTCTTATTATGGCTATGAAGTTTTTGAGGATAAGGATTGTATATTAATTGATTATGAAGAAATTCTTAAATCGATCCTGCATGATATAAGAATTGGGAAAGGTGCGGGCGAAATATCAGGCAAATTTCACAATGCAGTTGCAGTAGCTACGGTTGATGTAGTGATGAAGATTGGCAGTATGCATGGGGTAAGAGATGTTGTACTAAGTGGAGGATGCTTTGAAAATTTGCTGTTAATGGATAGAATGGTAAAGAAATTGGAAGCAAAAGGCTTTAAGGTATATTTTAATGAAAAGCTGCCCTGTAATGATGGGGGTATTTCCTTCGGGCAACTGGCGGCGGCAGATCAAATTTTGCGGAGGTGAGAGGATGTGTTTAGCGGTGCCGGCAAAGATAGTAAGTATTGAAGGTGCATTTGCACAGGTTGATATGATGGGATTTCAAAGTAGAGCTTATATAGATCTGATAAAGGATGCAGCTGTCGGACAGTATGTACTGGTTCACGCGGGCTGTGCCATTGAAAGGATACAGGATGATGCTTTTGATTTTTATATGAATCTATGCAGAGAAATTTCGGAGGGCTAGGATTTGAGCAGTTTTGAATTAGAGGGACTTGTAAATTTAATCAATGAGAGAGTTGAAAGTAATATAAAAATTATGGAAGTGTGTGGCACTCATACGCAGGCTATTGCAAAATCAGGACTTTGCAATATGCTGGATCCTCGAATACAACTCATTTCCGGGCCGGGCTGCCCTGTATGTGTAACCACTGAGAGCTATATAGATGCAGCCATAGAGCTGCTTTTGCAGCCTAATATAGTCATAGTTACCTTTGGTGATATGATAAGAGTCACAGGCAGCAATAAGAGTTTGGAAGATTGCATGGAAATGAAAAGTAGAATCAAGGTAGTATATTCGCCCTTTGCAGTGCTAGATATAGCAGAAAGTAATAATAATATGCAAATAGTATTTCTTGCAGTAGGCTTTGAAACAACGGCCCCGCTAATTGCAGCTTTGATCAAAATGACAATTCAAAGAGGGCTTCACAACCTCTTTTTTTTAGTAGGTCTAAAGCTGATGCCTCCGGTACTAGATAAGGTTTTATCCTCTAAAGACAATAGATTGGATGCTTTGATTTGTCCTGGACATGTATCTGTAATTATGGGATCGGAATATTTCAGCTTTGTACCTGAGAAATACAATATACCCGCTGTGATTAGTGGGTTTGAATATGCAGAGGTTGCTGCTGCAATCTATTATTTATCTGAGGAAGTACGCAAAGGAAAAAGGAATATGAGGAACCTTTATACAAAATGCGTTAAGTCTCAGGGCAATGCAATTGCTAAGGAGCTTATGGCATCAGTGTTTCAAAGCAAGGAAGGCTATTGGCGGGGGATTGGTAAAATCGACGGTTCTGAGTTAACCTTGAAAAAGGAATACGGAGCCTTTGATGCTTCCAAAAACTTTGACCTGCGGATTAAGAATGAATATATAGCAGAAAATTGCCAATGCGGTGAAATAATAATAGGCAGTAAAAGTCCCTATCAATGCAGTCTGTTTTGTAAAAGCTGTACTCCGGAATCCCCAAAAGGGCCATGTATGGTTTCTAGTGAGGGTGCCTGCGCTATCTTTTACAAATACAAAAGGAGAGATTTGGCATGAGCAATATCATAAAGCTTCAGCATGGATGTGGAGGAAAACCAACTTCAAAGCTGATCGAGGAAGTATTTTATAGAAGCTTTCATAATGAAATATTAGCGGGGGGAAGCGACTCTGCTCTGCTTCAACTTGGTCAGCAAAAGCTTGCCTTTACCACAGACTCCTTCATTATAAAGCCTTTGTTTTTTCAAGGTGGTGACATCGGCAAGCTTTCAATCTGCGGTACTTCAAATGATTTAGCTGTATGCGGTGCCAGACCCTTATATGTGAGCTGTGGTTTTATAATAGAAGAGGGTTTTGAGATGGAAAGCTTGATAAAAATAGCAAACTCTATGGGAGAGACAGCGAAAGATATTGGCGCTCAGATAGTAACAGGGGATACAAAGGTGGTAGAAAAAGGAAATGGAGATGGCGTCTATATAAACACCTCTGGAATTGGAATCATCATGAACGATTACGCGCCTAAGAAAATAAGAGAGGGTGATGCTATCATCATTTCCGGTGGAATAGGTGAACATGGTACCATAGTAGCATTGAATCGGTACAACATCAAATTTAGTTCGGCGCTGACCAGTGACTGTGCATCTGTTTTTAATATCGTAAATCATCTGCAGGACCATTTTGAATATATCAAATTAATGAAGGACCCAACCAGGGGAGGGGTGGCAACTATCTTAAATGAGGTAGCGACGGTATCACAGGTAGGAGTTCGATTACTGGAAAAACGCCTGCCAATAAAAAATGAGGTAAAAGCAGTATGCAATATGCTGGGTATGGAGGCATTGTATTTAGCCTGTGAGGGAAGGCTCCTTCTCGTTGCTCAAGGTGATAAGGCAGAGGAGATACTTAGCTCCATGAAGAAATTGCATTGCTGTAGAGATGCTGAAATTATCGGATACTTTGAAGAAAAAAATAGTAAACTGGTATACCTTGAAAATGAATTTGGCAGCAAAAGAATACTGAGTTCGTTGGAAGGTGATTTACTTCCAAGAATTTGTTAATTATTTCATTTTTATCTGGAACTTTTTTGCCATTTCATAGTCTAAATAACAGACATTTTATGGGAGGCTGGTACTATGAAAGGTAGTAAAGGACAATTCGCAGTTATTATAATACTAATGCTGGCTTTGGTAATGCAAATGGAGGGTAAGTTACCTGATCTATTTGCGAGAAATGAAGAACCCATTCAGCTGATTGATGAAATTGATGGAATGGAATTTAGAGTACAAATAGATAAGAAGGGCTTTGATAAGGAGAAGGAAGTAGTTATCATGGCCACGGTTATCAACAAGAGCAATCTTCTTAAAAGCTATTATGCAGATACCACCTCTTATGGTATTAGAGGGGTTCTGGGAGCCGCCTTGGTTTCATCAGATGAGAAGTCATGCTTTACCAATAAATTTCTAA
>JARBUB010000027.1 GCA_029239905.1 Clostridia bacterium | reverse complement strand
ACAAGGCGAGCTTTCATAATAACACAAATTATTTTAGCTCCTACAATAAGGATCAAGGATGTTATGATCTTAAAATTCAATATCATGGCAAAATAGTATATAGACATCAGTTTTTAAGAATTAACGAAGCACCAGTAGAGATTATAGCAGAAATCGAAGATTATCAATACAAAGGCAACTATTATTTGCCCTTGTATAAAAAGTTCACACTTGATTATAAGTGCAGCTTTGCATGCCCAAAACTTAAGGAAGATAATATTAGTAATTTTAGCGGTGGTGTAGATGGAAGCATAGAGTCTGAAATAATTGGGATATGTTCAGTTAGAAAGGCCAAAATGCTAGTTGAGGAAAAGTCATTGGAGTCAATTAAAAAGCACCTCATAGATACCTTGGAAAAGCTTAATAGAGGTTAAGTGAAATACTTCAAATAGGAGGAATCTCTTCATGAAAAAAATGAATGCCATTATAATATTAATTCTTCTATTTCTATCTGGGTGTGCAAGGGTATCAAACACTGCTTTACCTTTCAAATTAGATAGTGATGGAAATTATACAGGATTTAAGGAACAAGCTCAAAAGGATGGGTGCTATGTCAGTGTAGATTTTAATAATTTTGGTGGAGAGCAGTTGTGGAAAGAGTTTATTCAAGCTGCATTGAATGAAAGAGATGCTAGTATTCGTATTGTAAATATCGTTGATAATCATACTTACTTTCAAGATTTATTTTATATAGATGGATACTATCGAATCTTTGATTCTACTTCAGAGGATTTAAAAGATAATAAATTCAAATATTTACTTGAACTAGAAGGTACACTTCCAAATGCTGCAAAGAGTGGCAAAGCTGCTATATTGACAGATGATAAAAATCTTACTTATAAAGATGTCATGTGGACATTTCTGTCCAGTGATTCAAATTATTCCAAGTCACTTACTTATAAAGATGTCATGTGGACATTTCTGTCCAGTGATTCAAATTATTCCAAGTCAATCTCACCTTTTAAGTTCGTAATAATGAAATAGCAAAGGAGGGTATTATAGTTGAAAAGACATAGGTATGTGCTTACAACCATTCTAGTCATTCAGATTTTGCTAGTAAGTGGATGTACCAAGTCTTCTGAAATACCACTAAATGTAAAGAAGATAACCGAAAAGTCCAATCCAAGTAATATTGAATATAGTTTTGATGGATTTCATGCTGCACTTGAGGGGGATACCATTGCTATCGTCAGCTTAAACAGCATTCAAATTTATGATCTGAAGAATAGCAAATTGCTAAGTGAGATACCTATATCTACAGAGTATAGTGTATTGGGCTTGGATATGTCAGAAGCTGTAGTTACATGGGCGGAGATTGATCCACAAAGTATCAAAAGCAGCGAATCAAGGAGTTTTGGAAACGAGGACTCTAATATATTCGTTTATAATTATAAAACCAACGAGAAAAAGCAATTAACAAAAGATATACAGGTACAGTCTTATCCGAAGATCTGGAAGAATTACTTAATTTGGAAGGATAATAGGGATGATAAAACACAGGCGTATCCCGGCAGGTGGAGTTTATATCTTTGCGACTTAAACACCGGAGAAGAAAAGAAGATTACTTCAACTCTAGCTGCTCACGCAACCTATAATATAAGTGATAATAAAATTGTATGGGAAGACGAACGAAATTTTCAAGGATCTAATGGGATTCGAGGCGGTGATAATCTACCTGAAAACAATAAAGATATCTATGTTTATGATATTGAAACTGGAGAGGAAAGAGCTATTGCAACGGGGCCATATATGGAAAGCAAACCAGATATATATGGAGACTATATCACATGGGAAGATAGGAATAACAACACCTTAGATGCAGACATCGTTTTATATGATTTAAAGAGTAATAAAAGATTTTATTTGACAAAGGATAAGGTTGACCAAGGGACACCGCGTATCTACGAAAATTATATAGTTTGGATGGATGAAAGAAGAGGAACATCTACAAATGATATTATCATTAATGGAAAAGAACCGAATTCTGACATTATACTTTATCATATTCAAAATAAAACTGAAAAGATTTTGACTGGAGACGAGCCTCAGATTTTACCAGATATTTCATCAGAGTGGGTTTCATTTGTATTATCAAGGCAAGTAGGCTCAAAGGTACAAGTGGTTAAGTATAAGTAGTACTGGGGTATTTAAGTGCACGTTTTATTAAGGGAAAACTGAAAATATTACTATGAAATGTGAGATTAAAACTAGATGTGTTATATAAGCTTGAAAAAATAAGATTATGAAGTGAGGTTATAAATGATATTTGAAAAGCTAAATGATAAGTATATAGAAGATGCAGTAAAGCTCGCTCAAACTCAGTATGATATGGAGCGGGAACATATTGAAGTATTACATGAGAAGAATTACAAAGATATTAACTGCTTCCATAAGCAGTATTTTTAAAGTCAATTTTGGTGCAATAGCAGTTGAGAGGGGAAAGTTATTAGGATATTTAAGCTTCTGGGGAGGGCTAGAAGGTCACTTTGGGAACGTAAAAGGTTCATACTCTCCATTGTTTGCAAATGCTATTGGCGGAGAAAATAGAGGTAAAACATTATCACTTCTGTTTCAATATGCTTCAGAGCAAATGATTAAAGATGAAATTTTGAGTTTTGCAATTTGTACATACAGTCATGATGTTGAATTAAAGGAATCATTAATCATGAATGGATTTGGCATCAGATGCTCGGATGCAATCAGAAATAATAGGCTATATAGAAATTATGAAGGACGGAGAAACCTTTATAACTGAAGAACCAGATACAATGAATATTTGTGGAGCATACTTGAAAGAAAACTATCGAGGGAAAAATATACTTCAAAGCTTGCTTTCGTTTACTTTTGAATTAATGAAGAATGACGGTATAAAACGTATAGGCGTAGATTGTGAAACCATTAATCCGATGGCATTGAGATTTTGGCAAAAGTATTTTGATAGTTATACTTATAGTTTTATTAGAAGAATTGATGAAAGAATTCTTGAGTAAAGGAATTGAGTAAGATCATTAGCAATCATTGATACTATGGAATCTTTATATATTTTTACAATAAGAGGGTAAAAAGGTGCTGAAGCGGCAAGGGGGCAAACTCGATGGATATTGATCAATTGAAGCATAAGCTGAGAGAATTGAAAAAGCTAGAAGAGCGTATCCGTTTTGGAAATGAGTCAATACCCCATGCGAATAAGTACGTTTGGGATGCATATTTCTGTACAAAATCATTCAATGAACTTACGGTGAAATATCCGTTATGGAAGTTGGCTAAGTTTGATAAACTGGAATTGAAGGAAGTATTTGAAGAGTACTTTTACAGTATATACTTTCAGAAGTATAAGGAAAGTGGATTAGATTTTGATGATATCTATGATCCAGTCTTTTTATCTGTTTTTGGGTTACATCCTGGCGCGTCAGTTGATGATGTGAAGAGAAAGTTTAGGGAACTTGCGAAGAAGTACCATCCTGACCACGGTGGGGATAAAGACAAAATGATGGATTTATTGGATGCATACCACCGCCTATTAAAAAGGAAATAGAATAATATAAATTTATTTATGAGGAGGCAGTTTTATGAATAAAAGTGGATTGGATAAATTATTCTGGGGATTTTTCTTTATATTGCTTAATTTTAGAATTCAAGGCTTTGATATATTGCCCGATATCGTAGGTTATATATTCTTAGCTTTCGGCATTAGGAACCTCATTTTGAATAGTGCTTATTTTGAACAGGCAGCAAAGTATAATGTGCTGATGATTATGTTTTCTATACTTTCAATATATCAAGCTCCTGCACATGGTGGAGGTATTAATTTAGGGATCTTAGGGGTGCTGGGTATACCAATAATTATTGCCTCGTTTATAATAAATTTATTGCTTGTATACAGCATATTTATGGGAATTAAGGACATGTCACAAAAATTAGGACAATACGATTTGGCGGAAGAATCAGATGAGAGGTGGAATCAATATAGGAATTTGCAGATTGCCCTGGTATTTGCATTTGTATTGATGTTTATACCGCCACTTGCTTTACTTTATTTTATTATACTCTTTATAGCATCAATTATAATTACAATAAGCATATTGGGCTTTTTAAGAAGATGCAGCGAGAATCTAAATAGTTCATTATAGCTTTAAAAGCTTATACATGGTGCTAACAATATGGAGCAGAAATATATTAATAAAATCAACATATAACAATTCGGAGGAGTACAATGTTCAATATAAATAAGATAACAAAAGAACAACAGCAAACCAGTGCTTGGGCAGGGGGTACAACGACTCAATTTGCCATATACCCCACAGATTCAAATTATGCAAACAGAGACTTTCTATGGAGACTAAGCTCAGCTGTGGTAGAGCTTGAAGAATCGAATTTTACCAAGCTTCCAGGCTTTGATAGGCATTTAATGGTGCTGGATGGAGCTCTAAAGGTTGTACATCACGAACACCACACAGCAATGCTTAAGCAATATGAACAGGATAGCTTCAAGGGATCCTGGGATACTGTAAGCTATGGAAGGGCAACGGATTTTAACTTAATGCTAAAAGAAGGTGTAAAGGGAAGACTGGAGTATCACCATTTCGCAGTAGGGCAGAGCATTAACGTTAAACTTGAAAATGTGTTCGAAAAGCAAGATTTCTTTGCATGCTTTTGCTATGAGGGTCAGATATCTATAGAAGCTAAAGGTAAGTTTGACACCCTAGAAGAAGGGGAATTCTTGTTAATCAGCTGCGACGAAAGCTTAATAGTTGGTATAGACAATAAAGGAAATAAAGAATGCAGTCTAATAGCAGCATTTATAATGGTATAAAGAAGTATATATGAATATTATTTCCTCTAATGCAAATAATAAGTTTATCAATTTGAAGCAAGGATAAACACAGAGAACTGAGTATGTTGGAGGAAAAATATGATTAAAGTGGGAATGAAAGCGCCTGATTTTACTTTGGACAGCACTATGGGTAGAGTTTCAAAAAGTGATTATAAGGATAAATGGATGGTATTGTTTTTTTATCCTCTTGATTTTACACCCATTTGAGAAACTGAGATACCTGAATTTAACCGGCGGTTAAATGATTTTGAAAGACTAGGCGCTAAGTTAATTGGTGCAAATCCTGACAGTGTATATACGCATAAGGCGTGGTTGGAGAAGATTGGACAAATCGACTATCCATTAATATCAGACTATACTAAATCTTTGTCAAGAAGCTTTGGGGTGTTAGATGAAGAGTCGGGAATTGCATATAGAGGGACCTTCATTATAGACCCTGAGCACAAAATTAGATACGCTTGCGAAAACGATATGGCAGTAGGCAGAAATATAAATGAGATACTGAGAGTTTTAGCAGCTTTGACCAAAGGCAGACCATGTCCTGTAAATTGGGAAGAGGGAAAAGCAACTTTATAGGCATAAATAAATCCGACTGAAATTCAGTCGGATTTATTATTATATGAACAATTATCCTAATGCTACGTCAAGTATCATCATGACAGCAAAGCCTAGCATTGCTCCTATTGTTCCTGCATCTGAGCTTTTATCTATCTGAGACTCAGGAATTAATTCTTCTACGACAACAAATATCATCGCACCTGCTGCAAAAGATAAGGCATAAGGAAGTAAGGATTTCATATATACCACAGCTGCAGCGCCAATAATTCCGGCTATGGGTTCAACCAGACCAGACATCTGTCCATATAGGAAGCTTTTTCTTCTTGAAAGACCTTCTCTTCGTAATGGTATGGAAACAGAAGCTCCTTCGGGGAAGTTCTGAAGTCCTATACCTATAGCTAAAGCCAATGCGCCTGCCAAGGAGGCTGTAGGAAGACCAGCGCTGATAGCGCCGAAAGCCACACCAACCGCCAAACCTTCAGGTATGTTGTGTAGTGTTATTGCAAGGACAAGCAATATACTGCGCTGCCAATTTGTCTTGATGCCGGATGGCTTGCCACTAAGTGAATCCACATGAAGATGAGGCAAAATTTTATTTACCACCAGTAGAAAAGCTCCTCCTGCTAAGAAACCAATGGAAGCAGGTATCCAAGCTTGTTTATTAGCTTGTTCAGCCATTTCTATTGCCGGAGCCAATAAACTCCAAAAGCTAGCAGCGATCATTACACCTGCTGCAAAGCCAAGCATGCTATCTAAAACCTTCTTGTTTATTTTTTTAAAGAAAAATACTACGGAAGCTCCCAAGGCCGTAACAAACCATGTAAAACAAGTTGCGAGTAGTGCCTGTATAATGGGATTAAGTCCACTAAACCAAGTCAAAATAATGATGCCCCCCTATATAACGAATATATCATTAATTTTACAATAAAAAGAGTTAAAAAGCTAAATATTTACTTCTGTATTAATTTTATTAGTAAATTCATCGAGATATTTCTTATCAAACTCCTCAATTCTGCCTTCATCACAAAGCTGCGTGAATTCAGGGTCTATGGGCATTCTGCCAAAGTGTTTAATACCCAGCTCCTCTGTCATTTTCTGTATGCTGCTATTACCAAATAATTTAACTTCCTCGCCACAGTGAGGGCAGGTAATATAGCTCATGTTTTCTACCATTCCCAGTATAGGAATATTCATAGTCTTTGCCATATTATATGACTTCTTTACGATTAAAGACACTAAATCTTGAGGAAGAGTGACAATCACTATTCCATCAAGGGGAATCGATTGATAAATTGTTAGAGGTACATCTCCTGTACCTGGGGGCATATCAATAAAAAGGTAATCTAAGTCTTCCCAAATTACATCAGTCCAAAATTGTTTCACTATGCCGCCGAGAATAGGGCCACGCCAAATTACTGCATTTTCCTCGTTTTCCATAAGTAAATTTAATGAAATTATTTTTATACCTTTTGCGCTAGCAACTGGAAGAACACCTGATTCAGTGCTATACGCTTTTTCTTCAAGCCCGAAGATTTTTGGAATGGAAGGACCAGTAATGTCAGCATCCATGATTCCTACCTTATAACCCTTGCGCTGCATGGTTACAGCAATCAATGAAGTAACAAGGGACTTTCCTACGCCACCCTTGCCGCTGGCAATAGCAATAACCTTTTTAATTTTGCTTAATTCGTGAGATCTCTCGATCGCTGGTGCTGATGCTTTTTTTGCACAGCCCTCACAGCTGCTGGCAGAGCATGATGAACATTCAGACATTGAATACATCTCCTTTTCATTTTTATATTTTGGGTTCCTTGGTAGTATTTACATAAGTTTATTTTTAATGTGATTTTATACTAACTATTTGTATTGCACTAACATCTTGTATAGAATCCATATTGTGCAAAACAAATTCCTTGATTTATATGTAGTGAAAAGTACATATTTGATAACATAAAATAAGATTCTTCAATTGATTTTGTAATGCTAGATCTTTTCTCGACATATCTATTTAGATAAATATCTTATTAGTTTTCAAAAAGGGTTCTTTTCAAAAGAATTTGGTGCTATAATGATAATTGCAAACATAAAATTGTCAAAAATTTAACATGGTTTTGGCGATATGGAGGTGGGACAAATGACTACAATACAAGTATGTATAGGAAGCGCATGTCATCTAAAAGGCTCTTATAGTGTGATAAATAAACTGCAAAGTGTTATTAAGGAAAAGCAGCTAGACAAGCAAATCGTTATTAAAGCAGCCTTTTGCTTAGGTGAATGTACCAAGGCAGTTTCAGTAAAAGTAGATAATCATCCCATTCAGTCTTTGGATGAAACTGGTGTTGAGGGTTTTATAGATGCCTTACTAGCTGAGGAGGGTGTATAATGAATCTTCTTAACTTCTCAAAAGCCAATTGTAAAAACTGCTATAAGTGTTTAAGAACCTGCCAGGTAAAGGCAGTAAAAATTCAAAACGATCAAGCGGGAATCGTTGAGGATAGATGCATAGGCTGCGGCCAATGCTTAGTAATTTGTCCTCAGGATGCGAGAAATATAAAAAGTGATTTAGAGGATGTAAAGTCTGCAATAAAGCAAAACAAGAGGGTAATAGCAAGTATCGCGCCGTCATTTGCCGGAGCTTTTGATCTGAAAGCTGAAGGTAGCTTAGTATCAGCTTTGAAAGTTCTTGGCTTCAACATTGTTGAGGAAACGGCAGTAGGAGCAGAGGTTGTGGCACAGCTTTATGATAAGGCTATTAAGAGCCATAAGGAAAAAAATCTTTTTACCACCTGCTGTCCATCGGCAAATTATCTGATTGATACCTATTATCCAAGCTTGACTAAATATCTTATACCTGTTGTTTCTCCTATGCTGGCACATGGGAAAATGTTAAAGCAAAGCTACGGCTATGACAGCTATGTGGTGTTCATAGGACCATGTACAGCAAAGAAAATCGAGGCAGTCAGCTTTCAGCATGAGGGAACAATTGATGCGGTGCTGACCTTTGAGGAGCTTACGAAGTGGATATTGGAAGAGGAATTAGATATGAACACTTTGCAGCCCCAAGAGTTTGATGCGGCAGTTGGTATGAACGGACAAGCTTACCCATTAATCGGTGGTGTTTTGGATAGTTTTGATAATAGCCCAAGTTATGAAAAGCTTCGTGTACATGGTATAGCGGAGTGCATGGAGGCACTTAAGTCTATAGAAGAAGGGTCACTAGAGGGTGTATGTGTGGAGTTCAATGTATGCGCTGGTGGCTGTATCAATGGTCCTGGTATGCCTAAGAGCGAAAAGGACTTTTATAAAAGACAAAAGAGAGTAAAAAAATATATAAGTGAAAAAAGCAAATGTATTTCTAAACCTAGAAGTATGCCAACGGGGCTAGATTTTTCAAAGGTTTTTATCCCTCGACCACTTGAGAAGCATCTTGCATCTGATTATGAATTAAAGGAAATATTAGAGGGCATGGGCAAGCATGAGGCAGCGGACGAGTTGAATTGCGGCGGCTGCGGCTATAATACATGCAGGGAAAAGGCTCAAGCAGTGTATGAAGGCATGGCGGAGATGAGCATGTGTCTTCCTTTTATGAGGGGAAAAGCAGAGAATATAACCAATGTAATTTACGAAAACACCCCAAACATTATTATGTTTATAGACGATAAGCTGAATGTTACGGAAATGAATCCAATTGCACAAAATATTTTCGGAGTTAAGGAAGATTTTATAAAGAATCGCCCTATTTCTATAATCATGGATGAGGAGCCTTTTAGAACAGTTAGAGACAGCAAGAAATCGCTTTTGGCACAAAGAGTGTCTTATCCAAATTACGGAGTAGTGCTGTTAGAAAACATTTTATATTTAAAAAAGGAAAATGTTATTCTGGCAATTATGAGCAATATTACAAACGAAGAGAAGCAAAGAGATGAACTAAAAAGGGTAAAGGAAAATGCAATTGATGCAGCAGAAAGGGTTATAGAAAAGCAAATGCGTGTTGCTCAGGAAATAGCAAGCTTATTGGGTGAAACCACGGCAGAAACAAAGATAACCTTAACTAAGCTAAAGAAGATTGCACTTCAAGAGACAGGTGAATGATATGTATTATTTTATTGATGTGGGTTTTGATAGTATTAACAAGCATGGAGAAGAGCTTTGTGGGGATAAAGTAGAAATTATTAAAGAAGAGGATGACATAATCATCGTGCTGGCAGATGGGCTTGGAAGCGGAGTAAAGGCAAGCATATTAGCTACTTTGACGACGAAGATAGCTGGAACAATGCTTCGCGAAGGTGCCAGTATTGCTGAGACCGTAGATACCGTTGTAAATACCCTGCCGGTATGTAATATTAGGAAGCTAGCCTATTCAACCTTCACAATATTGAAGGTCTGCAATGACGGCAGAATTTATGCGGTAGAATATGACAATCCACCTTTGGTTTTAATTAATAATAAGAGGCTGACAGAAGTAGAGAAAACTGAAATTATAATGAATGGCAGAAAGATATATGAAAGCAATTTCTATATGCAAGAAGGGGATGTACTTACGATAATAAGCGATGGCATTATACATGCCGGTGTCGGAGCTACATTAAACTTAGGCTGGCAGTGGAGCAATGTTGCTGAATATATCGGGCAGCTTAACAAGGTAGAGAAGTGTGCCAAGAATATATCAAAAGGTTTGATTGATGCTTGCCAGAATCTTTATGATTATAAGCCCGGTGACGATGCTACCGTAGTGACGGTAAAACTTAGAAAACCTGAGACCATAGACTTGTTTACGGGGCCGCCTACCAATAAGGAAGTAGACAGGGATATTGTTAAAAAGCTCAGAGCAGTGCAAGGTAAGAAGGTAGTATGCGGAGGTACAGCAGCAAATATTGTATCACGAGAATTAGGGGAAGAATTAAATGTCAGCATGGAATTTATAAACCCCAAAATACCTCCTATCGCTTATATAAAAGGCATTGATTTAGTTACAGAAGGGGTTCTTACCCTAAGTGAAACGATTGATAAATTGAAATCGTTTATTTTTAGTCAAAGCTTGTATACAGTATCCAAATTTGATAACCTAGATGGGGCCAGTCAGCTAGCAAGATTATTGATTGAAGATTGTACACATTTGAATCTTTGGGTAGGTACAGCAGTGAACCCTGCACACCAGAACCCAGACTTCCCATCAAACTTGAGTATAAAGGGAAAAATAGTGGAAGAGCTGGCGATGCTTATGAAGCAGCTGGGTAAGGAAGTCAAGCTGACTTATATATAGATTTATGGAGAGATAAAAATGAGAAAATTTGAAACAGATGTTCAGTTGGTTAAATATGAAGTACTAAAAGAGGTTTCTAAGCTTGCGTTAGAAGGAACCCTTCAAGAGAAACAAAGAACCATACAGAAAATTGTAGATCCAGGTCCGAAGGCAAGATTTAGGTGCTGTATCTATAAAGAGCGAGAAATAACAAAGAAACGTGTAAAGCTAGCAATGGGCGGGGACAAAAGAAACCCCAATATTATTGAGGTCATAGGGGCAGCCTGCGATGAGTGCCCTATAAATAGATTTACAATAACAGAAGCCTGTAGAGGCTGTTTGGCACACAGATGCACAGAAGCTTGTCCCGTAAATGCAATATATCATGTTGGACAAAGGGCATATATCAACCAGCAAAAGTGCATTGAATGCGGTAAATGTAAAGCTGCGTGTCCATATAATGCAGTATCCGATGTAATGAGACCGTGCAGAAGAGCTTGTCCTGTAGATGCTCTTTCCATTGACGACGACAAAAAGGCTGTCATTGACTATGATAAGTGTATTCAATGCGGTGCATGTGTATACCAGTGTCCTTTTGGTGCAATCATGGACAAGTCACAGATTGTTGATGTAATTAATGAATTAAAAAACGCGAGGTTGAATAAAACAAATGTATATGCAGTAGTTGCGCCAGCTATTTCAAGTCAATTTACTTTTGCTAAAATAGGACAAGTAATAAATGCAATAAAGAAAATTGGTTTTCATGATGTTGTAGAAGCTGCATTAGGTGCAGATTTGATTGCATTGCATGAAACCAATGAATTTGCAGATGTTATAGGAGAAAAGGGATTTTTGACCAGCTCCTGCTGTCCGGCCTTTGTATCCTTTATCCAAAAGAAATATCCAAGCTTGGAGGGCAATATTTCCACATCAGTTTCTCCGATGATTGCTATTTCAAGGCTAATAAAGCAAACAGATGAAAACGCAAAGATTGTTTTTATAGGCCCTTGTGTTGCTAAGAAGACGGAGGCAAAGAACAGTGCGGTTTCAGGAAGTACGGATTATGTATTAACCTTCGAGGAGCTATGTGCTATGATTGACTCCATGGGAATTGATATCGAAGCATGTGAAGAAGATGACCTGAACAATGCATCCTTCTTTGGTAGAATATTTGCTCGAAGTGGCGGTTTGACTGAAGCTATAAAGCATGTGATTGAAGAGTACAATATCGAGGCTGATTTTAAGCCAATATGCTGTGATGGAATAGATGAATGTGATAAGACTCTTAAAATGGCTAAAGTAGGTAAGCTGGAGAGCAACTTTATTGAAGGTATGGCTTGCTCAGGGGGCTGTATTGGAGGACCGATGTCCTTGCACCATGGCCATAAGGATAGAAAAGAAGTTGACAAATATGGTATGCAGGCGGCTGAAAAAGGCGTAAAGGATTCATTGAGAATATTCGAAATAGAAAAGCTGAATTTACACAGAAGCACTGGTAAGAAAAAATAAACGGTAATAAAAATACCTATCAGGTTATCAAACCTTATAGGTATTTTTATTATAATCTTAGATTCAATCTGTTTTTATTTTGTCATCCCTTGAATTAGCTTCTGCTACACTAGTATCAACGGGCACTCTTTCTACATTTTTATAATCTGTTATTTTATTTACTGCTTCTCGTACTATTGATTCCGGTTTTATACCAACGGTATTATTATCTGCGGGAAACGTACGAGTAGCAGTAGGAACATATTGTCTTCTTTCATCCAAGAAAATCACCCTCATTATCTAGATTTGTAATTTATTATCCATCATTTCTGTAATCATTTGGGCATCAACCATTCCTCTGACATTGTCCATTGGAGCCTCTTTTTTGCTCTTTGGGTCTATTTTTGCTTCTCTAATTATTGTTTCCGGCTCGATTCCTAAAGTATTAGCATCTGCAGGATATGTGTGAGTACCAGTTGGAATATAAGTTCTATTATCATCCAAAAAAATCACCTCCACATTTATAATGAGTAAAATGTGAAGGCAATATGTAAAATATTATTCTAAATGTGATATATCTGGTTCCATTAATACTCGAATTTCACCGTTTTCAACTTCAAGTATTGAAAGACAAGTATCATATGTAAAAGGTGGCGCCCAAAAGTTCTCTAGGGAACGCTTTTCTATTATTAGAAAGATTGCTTTTATGACTGCCGCATGGGTCACCAATAAAATATTTTCGCATGCTTTACTTTTTATAAGTTCTTCAAGACCCTGTCTGATTCTATCTATAAATAGCTCATAGCTTTCTCCATCAATTGTTTTAAATAGGTGAGGTGCATTCCAAAAGTTGTGCTGCTGCTCAGTGTATTGTTCCTTAACATCCTCATGCAGCATGCCCTCCCATTTTCCAAAACCCATTTCCTTAAAGGCTTCATTATACACTATCTTTGTATCCTTATCTCCTAGGATATGACTTGCTGTCTCTTTTGCTCGTCCTAAGGGACTGCAGCTAACATAATCAAAGTCAATGTGCTTAAGATGCTCTCCCAACTTTCTTGCGTTGGTGATTCCCTGTTTTGTCAAATTGGAATTCAACCAGCCTTGCATTTTGCCTTCCTGATTCCACTGTGTTTCTCCGTGTCGCGTTATATATATCTTCAATTATATCACTCCATTATAATGAACTATTTTTATCAACAAACCAATCAATAAGCTTTCTTGAAATGCTTAATCTACCTGGTACCTGAGGAAGTTCGTCTGCCTTGAACCATTTAGCATCTGAAAGCTCTTTGGTGTCCAGAACGAGCTCGCCGCCAGCATATTCAGCTGTAAATCCCAGCATAAGAGAGTCGGGGAATGGCCAAGGCTGGCTGCCAAAGTATTTTATGTTTTTGAGTTCAATTCCGGCCTCTTCTTTCACTTCCCGTCTAACACAATCCTCTAGATTTTCTCCAGGTTCAACAAAGCCAGCCAATACACTATAAAAACCTGCTTTATTTAATGCGTTTTGGGCTAATAGAATTTTATCTTCTTTAGTAATTGCGACTATTACAGCAGGAGATATTTTAGGATACATCAGCATGCCGCATTTAGAACAGTATTTTGAGTGTTCTCCTTCTTTTGCCAAGGACTTTTCTCCGCAACGCCCGCAATACTGTGTATTCTTACTCCAGTTTACTAAGTGGGATGCCCTAGCTGCCAGCCAGAAAAGATCATCATCTATTAGACCAAACAATTGACGCAGCCCTATTAACTTGAGATTATTATTACAAAACTCAGTAGAGAGTAAATCTGCTGCAATACATGGAATAGAATCTAATCTGCCTAAGTATAAATTGTCTGCAGCTTCGATATTATAACTTGACAAGCTATCCTTATCAAGTATCTTGATTACATTGTCTTTTTCTTCCACCAAAAGTTTATCTCCTGAACATACAAAGCAATATGACTTTTCTTCATCTGTTGGAAAAGGCAGAGCTCTTAATTCAAACATCATATTTAACTCCTTTTCATGGGAACCTTTTTGTAGTTTTTATACTAATCTATTATACTATATGTTTTGCACAAAAATCTTACATTAAATCAAGATGTACAAAACATTTTCTTAATTCATATGTGTCAATGAAAACATATATAATCGATGCAAAGGAGCAGCTGTGTAATTAATTTTAGCTATACTAAAATTAATTGGAAAGTTTTGTTATAATTGTATATTATAATGAGTTCTCTTATACAAGCTTTATAATAAAGTAAAAGATTCTAAAATTAAGGGGGAGCTATTTATGAGGACCATTCAGCAAATTGATGATATTTTAAGCAGTTCATTAGAAGGGCAAATGAACAGAAATTGTATTCCCGGAATTGCAGTTGGAATAGTATTAGACGGCAAAATTGCATATACAAAAGGCTTTGGGGTAAAGAACATAGAAAGTGGTGAGCCTGTAACGGACGAATCCATGTTCCATAGTGCTTCTATCTCAAAGACATTTGTTACAGCTTCACTAATGCAGCTTCAAGAGCGAGGGCTAGTTGATATAAATGAACCTGTCACAGTATATATACCCTATTTAAAACTTAAGGATGAGAGATATAAAAAAATTACCATTAAGCAAATGATGAGTCACTTATCAGGTATACCGGATGTATACGATTACGAGTGGGAGAAACCTCAGTATGAGGAAGATGCCTTAGAAAAATATGTTCGAAGCATCTTTGATTTTGAACTACTATGGGAGCCTGGCTCAGGATATTCCTATAGCAATTTGGCTTATGAAGTTTTGGGGGATGTAATTGCAAAAGCATCAGGAATGAGCTTTGAAGCATATGTTAAGAATAATATATTGCTGCCTCTAGGAATGAAAGATAGCAGTTTTCTAATTAAAGAGATCTCAGTGAATAATATGACCAGCCCACATATACTAAGCCTTGAAAATGGTTATCATGCGGCGGTAAGTCCTTATTATCCCTATAATCGTATCCATGGACCAAGTTCAACCTTATGGTCTAATGTAAGGGAGCTGTGTAGGTATGCCATAGCAAATTTAAATAGAGGGAGCTTTGAAGGTTTTAATCTATTGAATAATGACAGCTACAAAATGATGTGGAAACCATATGCTGAAACAAACAGAAAGGGAACCAACATGGGCTTAAGTTGGTTTATGAAGCAGTACAAGGGTGTAGAACTGATTTTTCACACTGGTGGGGATACAGGATATACAAGTAATTTAGTACTGGTACCGGAAAAGAACGCAGCTTTGACATTTTATTGTAATTGTGATTACGTTAATTTGTTTATGCTGACTGAACATATTTTAGATATTATGCTTGGCCTTGAGGTAGAACCAATAGCTATTTCAGCAACGTCGGAAGTTGCTCGAGTTTTAACTACTGAAGGGCTAGAAGCTGCATCAGTAAGATTCGATGAAATAAGAAGTATACATAAGGATGAATATTATATAAGTGAGTCCGAGTTTAATAGTTTGGCATACAAATTTCTTAAAATAAAAAAAGCTGAAGAGGCTATTTCAGTACTAACAATGGCTATAAAGGAATTTCCGAAAGCCGCTAACCTATATGACTCACTAGGGGAAATTTATTTAGAAAATGGAGAAAAAGAAAAGTCAATTAATAGTTATAAAATAGCTTTAGAGCTTGACTCAAGTATGAGCAGTAGTATAACAGCTCTCAGGAGTTTAGGCATAGAGGTCTAAAAGTATAACTGACAAATAAGAAAAGCCCATCCCTTAAGGGACGGGCTTTTTGTAGTTATTAGCTTGCTTTTTCTTTCTTGTTTTTCATTGCTGCATTATATTCAGCAAGTTGCTTTGGATAAACCTTAGGAATGATTGTATCCCATAACTCTGCACCCTTTATACCAAGCTTTGAAGGTATAAATATAGGATCAAGACCAAGCTTCTTTTGAGCTTCATAGTCCTTAAGTGTAGCAACACCTGGCTTAGTTAACATTAATATTGCTATTACGTTGAACCATGCCATTGCACCAACTGCTGCTGAACCAAAGTTCCAAACGATGTCAGCGGATGTGATTGTTCCAACAAATACCATGATACAAAGTACAACTCTGAAAATGTTTTGAGTCATTTTGTATGCCCCAGTGTCTTGCTTGCCCTTAAACAGATAAGCTACGTTTGAATCTGTGTAGAAGGCATATGCTAAAACTGTAGTAAACGTGAAGAAGAATAATGCAATTGCTACGAAGCCGCCACCGAATCCAGGTATGAAAGTATTTACAGCGGATTGTGTAAAGTTACCTTTTACGACACCCGGTATTAACTCGGTGATAAATCCGCCAGCTGGGTTTTCTACGTTGTATTGACCAGTTGAAAGGATCATAATTGCTGTAGCTGTACAAACGAATAATGTATCGACATATACTGAGAAGGCTTGTACCAAACCTTGCTTAGCAGGGTGTGAAACCTCTGCAGCACCAGCTGCTTGAGCTCCAGTACCTTGACCAGCTTCGTTTGAGAATATGCCTCTCTTAACACCCCAGGATACTGCACTACCAAATATAGCACCATAAATTGCATTCATGTTAAATGCTGAACTAAATATCAAACCGAAAACTTGTCCGATCTTATCAAAGTTAACAGTTAGTATTACAAGTGATAATAATATATAAGCGATTGCCATAAATGGAACTACCATTTCTGCTGTCTTTGCGATTCTCTTGCCGCCGCCAAATATTACCAACGCAATTAATATTGTATAAATAACTGCCCAAATCATTGGAGATACACCGAATGCTGATGCACCTGCGATTGCAAAGGAGTTAGACTGGATACCAGGAAGTAATACACCGCAACCAAGGATTGCTAATATAGCAAATGCTATACCAAAAGGCTTGCTCTTAAGACCTTTTTCGATGTAGTAAGCAGGTCCACCGCGATATTCGCCTTGAACATCCTCTTTCCATACTTGAGCCAATGCTGATTCAATGTAAGCAGAACCTGCTCCTAAGAATGCAATCGCCCACATCCAGAATACTGCACCAGGGCCACCGAAGTATATCGCACTTGCAACACCAGTGATGTTACCAGTACCAACACGTCCGCCCAATGCCATTGCAAAGCCTTGGAAAGAGGAAACGCCGTTTTCTGAACTTTTGCCACCTAGAAGTAGTTTAACCATGTCTTTGATTAGTCTTACTTGGGGAAACTTCATAATAATTGAAAAGAAAATACCGGCACCTAAGCATAAGATGATCATAATTTGTCCCCAGAAAAAACCGTCCAAGCTACCTGAAAGTTTTAATAAATCCATATGAACCCTCCTTAAAATTAATTTCAATATTGCATAATTGTAAAATGAATTATGCAATATTCTGAAATATTCTTCAATTCTAACAGCAAAAAGCAGAAGTGTCAATATGGTCTGTAACACCTAAAAAAGTTTAACAATACTATATCTGACGCGATAGAGGCTGAGATTGCTAGCTTGTATTAAGGTGATGTTAGTAGGTTTGTGTAAAAATTAACATTAGTAACATTATGTATACATTTACAGTTTTTTGAAAAAATATAATAGAATACCAATTATTGTTGGAATATTTAGATAAATGAATTATGAAATTGTAATTTATTCGTTTTGCTTTATTTTCATAAAAAGGGATGGTCTATGAAACCATCCCCAAAAAGGTAGATCAAATCTATAATTTACACTCATGAACTTAACGTCGTCTTTGGAAATCCTCTTCTACACTACGTCTTAAAAAATCCTCTTCTCCCTCTACACCTCGAAAATCTCCATTTGGACGGCATATGCATCTGCGTAGACTTTCTAAGATGCAACGTAATTCCCTGACTTCCTGCGGAGATAAATTTGCAGGTAACAGCCCGTTTGGTCTTCTATCGCACCCGCAACGTCTTAATATTCTATCGTATATTTCCTCCTCCTCGCTGGGGCAATGGTGATGACAATGTTTTTTACTCATATACAACCCTCCTTTATGCTTGTTTCAGTACATAGTATGCAAGGGCGTATTTTTTGACATTGGTTTTTTTAATTTTACAGAATGGTAAAGGATTGGTATGATATTAATAACATTGTATTTTATTTTTATTTTTTTGGAGGTAAACAAATGAATATAGCTATTGTAGGTGCGGGAACTGGTGGAACAAATATGATTGAGTCTTTTTCAAAAATTGATGAAATTAATATTGTGCAGGTAATTGATAGAAGCCCAGATGCACCAGGGGTACTGCTAGCAAAAAAGCTTGGGATCAAATGTTCGCAAACCATTGGTGAAATCATTACCTCAAACCTTGATTTGATTATAGAAGCGACCGGAGTTGAGAAGGTAAAAAAAGAACTGAATGATACCTTTGGAAATTCGTGTACTATAATAGATTCCCAGGGTGCGTTGCTGATAATGACTTTGGTCAAAAGAGATATTGTTGTATTGGATAAGTTAAACAATCAGATGCAGGCGGTCAAAGATACCTCGAGCCAAGTGCAGGACCATCTAAAGGATATATCTTCATCAATAGACAGTACTTATGAAATCAATAAAAAACTTAACGAAATTTCTAAGACATCTATAGAATATATCAAAGAGACAGATAAGATTATTCAGTATGTAAATAATATATCCAAGCAAACAAAAATATTGGGTATAAATGCTACGATAGAAGCCGCAAGGGCTGGAGAGCAAGGCAAAGGTTTCGCGGTAGTTGCAAATGAAGTTCAAAAGCTTGCTGACAGCAGTGAAAGCTTTGCGAAAGAAATTACAAATATACTTACTAAGCTTACGGAAGAAATTAAAGATGTGGAAGATGTGGCTAAGAATTTAAGTGATCTGTCAGAACGTCAAGTGCAGGCATCTTCAAAGGTAAATGTTGCGGTTAATAGTTTGGTAGACCAAGTTTCGTAAACTTAAGTTACATAATGAGGAGGAACAAGAAGTGCAAGATAAACAGATTGAAATGATGAAAAAGTTGATAGAGGAAAAGAAGAAAAAAGGTTTAAAACAGAACTATAATGCTAAAGCGGATACAAGTATCATAGAAAATACAAAAGTAAAGAAAAAGAGCAAAAAAGGTGGGCTATTTGATAAATAAGTAATATGTGCTTGACACAGTTTGGATTTGGTGGTAATTTATTATTTGGCGGGGCGTAAATCCCCACCGGCGGTAAAGCCCGCGAACCGTAAGGTTGATTCGGTGAAATTCCGAGGCCGACAGTATAGTCTGGATGGAAGAAGATATATTTATAGATGCATTTGTTTACGCTTTTTTATAAGGTTGTGGCAGGCATACTAATTTTGAATGTAACGCCCTGATTTTTCAGGGCGTTTTATTTTGCGCAAATTTTGTATTATCAAAGATGTATTTTTCAAAACATATGAATCAAGGAAAATGTTTTGCACATTCTAAGATAAAATAAATTGTTTCGTGCAAATCATATAAAAGTTCCAAATAATATATTTTGAGGTGCTTATATGGATATTAAATTTATGAAAAGAGCTTTGGAACTGGCTGAGAAGGGGGCTGGCTACACAAAACCTAATCCACTGGTTGGGGCAGTAATTGTGAAGGATGGAAGGATTATTGGAGAGGGTTATCATGAGGTTTATGGAAGCCATCATGCAGAGGTAAATGCATTTAAGAACGCCATAGAAGATGTAAGTGGTGCTACGATGTATGTCACATTAGAGCCTTGCGCCCATTATGGAAAAACTCCCCCCTGCGCTGAAGCTATTGTGAAGAAGGGAATTAAGAAAGTTATCATAGGGCAATTAGACCCGAATCCTTTGGTGGCGGGCAAGGGGATTGAAATCCTAAGGAATAGTGGGATTGAAGTGATTGTGGGTATTTTAGAAGAAGAGGAAAAAAAGCTGAATGAAATATTTTTAAAATATATTACAACAAAACTGCCATTTGGAATTTTGAAAACGGCCATGACCTTAGATGGTAAGATTGCATCATCTATTGGAGATTCAAAATGGATAAGCAATGAATTTTCAAGGCAGTATGTTCATGAGCTTCGTCATAGAGTATCGGGAATTGTAGTCGGGATAGGCACGGTTTTGGCAGATGACCCCGAGTTGACAACGAGATTGAAAGATAAAGTTGGAGTTGATCCTATAAGAATCATTGTGGATTCTACTGCTAAAATACCACTTACTGCGAGAATACTTAATCTTGATTCAAAAGCAAAGACTATTATTGCTACAACGGAAAAGGCAGACAAGCAAAGTCTGAAGGGAATACAAGACAAAGGTGCAGATATAATAATAACTCCACTGAAGAATAATAGAGTTGACTTAGTATACTTAATGCAGCAGCTTGGGCAACGGGGAATAGACAGTGTTTTGATTGAAGGCGGAGGGGCTCTGAACTTTAGTGCTTTAGAGGAAGGCATTGTAGATAAGGTCATTTCATTTATTGCACCGAAAATTATAGGAGGATCTGCAGCAAAGACACCTGTCGGTGGAGCTGGAATAAGTCTTGTCAAAAATGCAATACAGCTTGAGAACATTCAAATTTCTAGGTTCCAAGAGGATATCATGATAGAGGCTTATTTAAGAAAGGAGGAATAGGAGTGTGTTTACGGGATTGGTTGAGGAGATTGGCGTCTTAAAAGCAATTGGTAAAGGAGCGAAGTCTGCACAATTAACGATTGGTGCTGATAAAGTGCTACAGGACATAAAGCTTGGTGATAGCATTAGCACAAACGGAGTCTGCCTGACGGTGGTTGCTTTTTCAAATAATAGTTTTACTGTCGATGTGATGCCAGAAACCATGAGAAGAAGCAATTTAAAAGATTTAAAGCCTGGAAGTAAAATAAATCTGGAGAGAGCTTTGAGGCTTGGGGATAGGTTGGGGGGTCATATTGTTTCGGGGCATATTGATGGTATAGGACTTATAAGAACAATTGAAGCAGAGGACAATGCCACTTGGGTAACGATAGAGGCTGGTGTAGCAATAATGAAATACGTTATTGAAAAAGGCTCCATTGCAATAGACGGCACTAGCTTGACGGTTGCCAGGGTGGGAAAAGAAGATTTTAAGGTTTCAATTATTCCTCTTACGAGAGATGAAACCACACTGCTTAGCAAAAAGATAGGAGAGGAAGTAAATTTGGAATGCGATATGGTAGGTAAATATATTGAAAGACTTACCATGTTCAATAAAGATAATAATAAGAATGGCGAAATTAATTTAGATTTTTTGAAAGAAAACGGGTTTGTATAAAATAGGGAGGCGAAAAAGATGGGAAAATTCAACACAATTGAAGAAGCAATAGAAGATATAAAAGCAGGAAAAATAGTCGTTGTGGTAGATGATGAGGATAGGGAAAATGAAGGGGATCTGCTAATGGCAGCTGAAAAAGCGACACCTGAGACTATCAATTTCATGGCAAAGCATGGAAGAGGCTTGATATGCCTGCCGATGACTCGGGAAAGACTAAAGGAGTTAAACATTCATCAAATGGTAGAGAAAAACACAGATTCACATGAGACGGCCTTTACAGTTTCCATTGATGCAGCGGAAACCACTACGGGAATATCTGCCTTTGAGAGAGCTGCCACAGTACAAAAGGTACTTGACCCTGAAGCGAAAGCAAAAGATTTTAAAAGGCCTGGACATATATTTCCACTAGAGGCAAAAGCAGGCGGTGTATTAAAAAGAGCGGGGCATACAGAGGCGGCAGTAGATTTGCCTAGACTGGCTGGCTTAAAACCTGCAGGGGTAATATGCGAGATTATGAATGAAGATGGAACCATGGCAAGAATTCCGCAGTTATTGGAATATGTCAAAACTCATAATCTGAAAATAATTACCATTGCTGATCTTATTGCATTTAGGAGAAAAGCTGATGTGCTGATAAAAAGAGTTACAGAAGCCAAAATGCCTACCAAGCATGGGGATTTTAAAATCGTGGGTTATGAGGATTCAACAACGGGAGAACATCATGTAGCATTGGTGAAGGGAGATATTACAAATGGGGAACCGGTCCTGGTCAGAGTTCACTCGGAATGTCTGACAGGAGATGCGTTTGGCTCCTTGAGATGTGATTGTGGAGAGCAATTTGCTGCTGCTGCCAAAAGCATTGAAAAAGAAGGTAGAGGTGTGCTTCTTTATATGCGTCAAGAAGGCAGGGGTATAGGATTAATCAATAAATTGAGAGCTTATAACCTTCAAGATCAGGGCATGGATACTGTGGAAGCGAACCTTGCTTTGGGATTTCCTGAAGATATGCGAGATTATGGAGTCGGAGCTCAAATATTAGCAGATTTGGGTATAAGTAAGATAAGGCTTATGACCAATAACCCTAAGAAGCTGGCAGGTTTATCTGGGTATGGAATTGAGCTGGTAGAAAGGGTGCCGATACAGATGAATCATAATGAAAGTAATGAATACTATCTAAAAACAAAGAAAGAAAAATTAGGTCATATGCTTAAATTTAAGGAGGAACAATAATATGAAGACTTATGAAGGAAAACTTATTTCGGAAGGATTAAGGTTTGGTATTATAGTGGGAAGATTTAATGAATTTATAGGGGGAAAACTGCTGTCGGGAGCGCTAGATGCGCTTAAAAGGCATGGAGTAGAGGAAGATGATATCGAGATAACATGGGTGCCTGGCGCATTTGAAATACCGCTAATTGCAAAGAAAATGGCATTTTCCAAAAAGTATGATGGAGTTATATGTCTAGGTGCGGTTATAAGAGGATCAACACCTCATTTTGATTATGTATCAAGTGAAGTAACTAAGGGGATCGCCCATGTTTCTTTAGATTCAGGTATTCCTGTAATATTTGGAGTACTGACTACTGATACAATTGAGCAGGCAATAGAGAGAGCGGGAACAAAGGCTGGTAATAAAGGCTTCGAAGCTGCTGTTACTGCAATTGAGATGGCAAACCTTATAAATCAACTAATATAATATCTATTCTCAAACATGGAGCATCTATATTTCTATTCAGATGCTCCATGTTTTATTTACTCAAGCTAAATTATATTAATTACCTGATTCATAAAATGCCATATTTATCATAGTACTTGTGGGGTATAAACCCTCGTTTTTTATTGTTAATATATAATGAGTATCATATTGAAGTATCCTTTCATACAAATTAGACTCTATTGGAAATCCTCCCTGAGCAAATGCAAATCTTGGTATGAGGTTCTCTTCTAAAATGGAACCTCCATTTACATGTGATGCGTTAGAAAAGAAGGATGTAGCAGCCTTAATTTTGGATCTGCCATCTAGGTTAATTGCAGGAACCTCTTTATAGCCAGGAATAAAATCAGGATTTCTGATAAGTTTAATACTTAGCTGTTCACATTGGCTTACGATGGTTTGATTTGTTAGGTGTGTAATTGTATCTTTTCCGGTTGATATCTGCATATTAAGACTTCTTCCAGGTAGTATTGTTTCCCTATGTGAAATAGTAAATGCCTGACCGGCAAAGACAAAACCCAGCCAGTAGGGTTGATTTCTAAATTGATAACTGGTAAGTGCCATATTAAACCACCTCGAATACTCTAATTGTTACTGGATACTCTTTGGTTCTAGCGTAGATTGTAAGATCCTCATCGGGGTTGAGATCATATACTATTACCTCTGCTGGAACGTTAAAAATGTATTTTCCACTTTCAAGTGTAAAATTTGGATCGGTAGAATGATAAATATAAGTAGCTGCGTCATTAACAACCCATAACTGCCTTCTTCTTGGCAGGTTTTCAAGTTCAACTCTTAGGGGTGTTGGTTCTGTGGTGACGCGTACTTTACCGACGCGGGTATTTTTATCCCAAAAGGGGCCTGGCATATTACAACAATCGATGTTAGCTATAATTCTAACCTCCTTTAGACATAATCGAAGCTTGTTAGTATTTCGCCTTGCGGAACCGCTTTAATAATTTGACTCATTCTATATATTATGCTGTCACCTAGGACCTCGCTACATTAATAATTACTAGTTAGACAAAAATAAAAAGATCCAGCAAAATTAATTGCTGGATCTTTTTATTTTGATTTATTTGTTTAAAAGTGGATCAAAGGCATACCCGTTACTGATGTCTATACCTAAGCCAATAAGGCCACCCAGTATAATTAATGCAAAGATGAATATCATAACGCTTTGTTCCCATTCTGATGCCTTGATACATCTTACAAAAGCATATACACAAACTGTGCCTACACCTCCGACGATAGCGATGAAATAAGGTATACTACCAAAGCTTTCGATAAACCATTTAATAAAATAATGAAAGGTAACAAATTTAGGGGCCAGAGAAGTATCCAAATTCATGATAAACCTTCTTTCGAATCTTTATTACCTTATATCAATAAGTTAACTTTGTATGCTTACTTCGTTTCTGAATATCAATGCTCCAATCAAGGCACAGGCAACTGCTGGCGCAATCCAACCGAAACCCTGGTTTGAGAATGGAAGCATATTAATAATTCCTTGTACAGAAGTGATATTTATACCTATGGCAGCCAATGCATCAAATAAGCTTACAAGTAAGGCTCCAAACACTGCTCCGATATAAACACCTCTTCTTTTAATAAAGCTGTCGAATATGGATAGAACTATCAATGCAATTGCCACAGGGTATACTGTAACTAATAGTGGTACTGCAAATTTAACGATTGTCTCAACTCCTGCGTTTGATACAATTGCACTAAATAAAGTAATAAGGATAACTACAGTACGGTAGCTTAATTTATTATTGCTTAACTTGCTGAAAAACTCACCGGCTGTAGCAGTTAGTCCGATAGCTGTTGTTAGGCAAGCGAGACCAACAACTAACCCTAAGGCAATTTTACCCCAGTCGCCTAGTAATAGTGAAGTGATATTTATGATTAAATCAGTTTTTGCCATATCTGCCGGAAATACATTTACTGCAGTTGCGCCAAGATACATAAGTCCTCCATAAACCAAAAGAAGACCAGTAGCTGCAACAATACCAGATAATACGGTTAATTTCATTTGCTCTTTTCGCTCGGTATACCCTTTTGCAATAAGTCCTGAAATAACGATGCCTGTTAATACGATGGAACCCAGTGCATCCATGGTTTGATATCCTTCAGTAAAGCCTGTGGAAAAAGGATTTGCTAAATTCGTTACTGCAAATTCTCCAACTGGAGTGGTAACACCTTTGAAGATAATAACGCCAATTGTTATTAATAATACTGGAGTAAGAACTTTGCCTATGCTATCGATAACCTTGGACGGGCTAATTACAAACAGCAATGTAATTGCAAAGAAAACAACAGATACTATAATTGGGCTTGCGTTTGGGAATATTGGCTGAATACCCATTTCGAAAGTAGTGGCACCTGTTCTTGGGATTGCTAACAATGGTCCAATTGCAAGCATGATTACTGTGCCAAGTATCTTTGCAAAGGTAGGACTTACCTTGCCTGCAAATTTCTCCATCGAACCACCACTTTTGGATACGGCGAGAATTCCAAGTAAAGGCATTCCGACGCCGGTTAAAAGAAATCCTATAAGTGCTAATCCCCATTTGTCTCCAGCCATTAATCCTAATGACGGTGGAAAAATTAGATTTCCAGCTCCGAAGAACATGGCGAAGAGTGCAAAACCTACAACAACTACATCTGTTAATGTTTTTTTGTTCATTATAAATTTCCTCCTTAGAAAGTGATGTAAAAGTCCGTGCGAATTATTTAGGCTGATGCGTATTGTATAACAAGTAATAATTATACAGATAAGTTGGAATATTCGCAAGGTGGTTTACATAAGTTAGAATTTTTCAAATCTATTGAAAATATGAAAAAGACTGAATTTAAATAGGATGTATCTTCTGAAATTTATAATTCAAAAAATTATGTAAATTAAGAATGATGCATAAATATACAATACCGTGAGAAATGGAGTAGTGATAAGAGGGCTGAAGAGTATTTCTAACTATTGAATATCATTGCCCAAAATACTAAAAACAGAGGGTTTCAAGAACTGAAATTATAATTGGTAATAAAGGATTATAGAAACGGTGAAATTTAATGATACGCAATTTGATACATTCTGAAATGAAGATGCTGTAAATGTTTATGCTGATTATTATGTAAATTGAAGGAGGTGCAATTGCACCTCCTTCAATTTATAACATTAAATGAGAATGTTATAAATTAAACTTATATAACTTTAATCAAAATGAGCAATCCATTCCTTCTGAAAATCTTCTTTTGATACACCTAAAATCTTTTCAAACTCAGATGGTGACTTTAACAAATCTATTAATTTATCATATCCATAGGTTTTAACTATATATTCGGTGATAGAATAAGAAAATTTATATCCGTCCATATTTCCAAAGGTATTTGTACCAGTCTCTAAGCTTTTTAAGGTTGGGTATTCATTAGATGATTTTGCTTTAGAAAGCACTTCGACAGTTCCTTCATAC
>JARBUB010000026.1 GCA_029239905.1 Clostridia bacterium | reverse complement strand
CATCTATGGTATTGTCGATGAGCGAACAAAAGCAGTTGTGTATCAAGGAGATGCCTATACTGGACGATTTATGCTATTTGCAATTCTTTTTGATGTAGTTCTTCGTGGATTAAGGCTTAACATTCCCTTTATAGATTCAAATTGGGACTTAATGTTGATTGTTATAATTGGAGGCATTATTTCTACAGCATATCAGATAAAAAATAAAGTTATTTTTAATCGTCCACTTTCAAAAAGTTTCTATTTTATCATTTTACTTATGGGCTTCAGTGCACTAGCTGCGTTTATTCTTGCTTATCTTTTTTCGAAATAATAGATAGAAACAGCTGTGTTGTTTACTAAAACTTCAAAGCCTTTTTTCCCGTAAGCTCCTCCCATCCTCTAACTGCCAAATTACAGTAGACAGCAGCGAGCTCAATTTCAAAACAGCATCTTTCTGCCTGTTCCTTAAGTCCTGGCTCAAGTCTTACGTAGAAATATGTTGTTTGGGCAATAGCAAATCACTCCTTTCACATAACTATTTTTCTTCATTGTATACACAGAAGCAATTCATTTAGCATAATAGGTGGCTGGTTTTAAAATTTTTCCTTGACAACTATACTCTTACGCGAAAATAACTTGTACCCCTACCTGGTACCTGCAATTTCTGCGTATTTTTGTACCCCTGGGCCTCAAATCACAAAAACCCTTAGTCGATGGAAACATAAAATACACATAAAAAGGGTTAAATCTCTCTAACCCTTTGATACCAGCCTATCTTCTCTCTATCCTAACAACCGTCTCCACCTGGAATGCATTCAGAAACATATCTAAAAAACTTACCTATTTATTCCTAACCGCTAGTTTTAGAGTATGTAACCTTTAAACGATACCCCTTTAAAATGTACTTTCAATTAATCCCATTGTCCGGGAAATCTTAATTTTTGCAGCTTAGGGAATTTCTTATTATATTCTTCCACTTCTTCCTTTGGGAGATTTTCAAAAACTTTCGATTCGTAGAATTTTCCTTTTATGCCTTTCATACTGCCTTCTGCTAATTCAATTCCCATAAATGCATCAAAGTTTTTACCATCAGAAGTTGTAATATTAAAATTGTCACAGGTTTTAAATCCTATTCTAGGATAATAATCTGGTTCTCCAAAGATTACAATACCTTTATACCCCTTATTTGCAGCTAGGTTCATTGTTTCCCGGAGTAACAGCTCGCCCACTCCACAGCCTTGCCATTTGGGCTCAATGCAAAGAGGTCCAAAGGTTATAATTTCATGTGTATCTGCGCCATCAACAACTCGTGACTTTGAATACATTATACACCCTATTACCTCTCCATCCTTTACTGCTATTCTGCTTAGCTCTGGAAGATAGTCTTTATCTTGACGTAATTTATGTACAATGTAATGTTCCACACAACCAAGGTTATGTTTATTCCAAAATGCATGCTGCGTCATTAACTCTACTTTGTACCAATCATCCTCTGTTTCCATTCTAATTTCTACTTCTTCAGCATTTAATCTTTTCTTTTCTTTTGGAAACCATCCAAATTCTAACCTTACTTCTTTTCTTTGTAAGTCATTGTTCTTATAGCAACATGTATCCATACCAATCAAACTAAAGCCCTCATGCTGATAAAAATCTATTGCATTAACATTACAAGATTGTGTTTCTAATATGATAGCACGGCGACGTTCTCTTCTTGCTTGTTCCTTTGCTATTTCAATTAATACATGACCTATTCCTTGCTTTTGATATTTATCTGCTACCCAAAGCTCTGTTATTCTTAAACGATTAGACCATAATTCCACATCAGTTTCAATTGCAGCAACTAATTCATCATTAACTAGCACTCCCCAAGCATAAGCGTTCTCCCAGTGATCTTCATATAACTTATCAGGAAAATTATATTCTTCTGGTGAGTGAGTTACCGGCTCACCAAAGTTTTTCTTTCCTATTTCAACAATATATCCTTTGTCTGTTTTATTTACGTAAACATCATAATATTTATCTGTTGTGTACCTTATTGGAATTATAGTTCCCTTCCATTTCTCTTTTGATAAATGTATAATTTCATATTCCATAATTTTTATCCTCACTTCTTTATATTTGTGATACAGTTCACCGTACCTACTCTATCGGCGTCAATTTCTTTATTGTCCCCTTACTCATTACATGCTTGTTGAATAACTCTATTTTAATCTTTATTCATAATTTCCTCTACTTTCCAAGCCATACAGCCTTATTTTATTCAACTCATCTGCTGTAAATACTTTAGCATTGTATAGTCTTAGATATTCCTTTGATACTTCGGAGTCGAAAATAATAATATCATCTGAGTTGATAGTTACTTTAATTCCATAATCATAAAGTTTCCTGATTGGATGCTTCTCTATAGACTCCACCCTGTTAAGCATTACGTTACTTGTAGGTGTTATATTTAGCTGTATATTGTTATCTCTCAGCCAGTTCATAATTTGTGGTGAATCGGCAGCAGCAATTCCATGATTAACCTCATTAAGCTCTAATTCTTCTACTGCTTCCTTAACATCGTCAGCAGTACCCCATTCACCCACATGAGCCGTTAATAACCATCCCTTCTCTTTAGCTTTCCTGTAAAGTCCTTTGAAGTTCTTTATAGGCTGAGCAAATTCATTACAATATAAATCTATTGAATAAAAGCAATCCTGTTCCAGAAAAGGAGCCATCCACTCTTCTAAATAACTTATACCACAGTGTCTTGATAGACCTACCTGAAATCTAAAATCTATTTCCGGAGCTATTTTTTTATGCATATTTTTATATTGTGCTATTAACTTTTTGATATCATTATTATAGTAATAACCATTTCCCCAAACATCCTCACCTATCTGCAACACCACTACTCCATCATCATTTGCTACTTGAAAGCAACCTTCCAATGTCATGTTTCTTCCTTCAGGAGTGCTAAAATAGCTATTTATATTTTTCTCCATCCATTGTTCCATGTCATCTAAAGATTTTAATTTCTTTTGCAAACTTGGAATCTCTATCCCTGAATGTTTTTTTATATACTCTCTTGAACACCCACTGGTACTGTGATTATGTAGATCAGTTTTTGGTACTTTCTTAATTAGTTCAATATCGTTATTTTCTAAGGCTTGAATAAATAATTCACTATTACTCATATATACTGCTCCTTCAAAAATTAAATTTTTCATGCACTTATCTACTTTATCGAATTAGCAGCTTAGAATTATAAGCTAATTTTACTTTCTCATTAATAATAAACAGTTCTGTACTTAATAAGAACCATTCAGTTTATAATTCAAGAACCTTGTTGTGCAGGCACAATAAAAAAAGGCTAAAAGAAGATACACCTTCCCCTAGCCTTTTTTTACAAATTTATTATAGCCTTTAGCAGAATCTAAAGATTTAATAAAGCTAGTTACCTTCTAAATTGCTAATTCAAAAAAGAGTATAGTAAATAATCCTAGTTAACTACACTAGATAACTCTTCTTGAGATATAATAATTTTAGTAAATTATTATTAGCAATTTGATGGTGTCATAGCCATATTCCTCCTCTATTGTAAATTTATTTATATTATATAACTAAATTTACAATACTTCAATAGAGTTTTTCCTAACAAAACATACTATTACTTATCCTTTACTTATGATACAGTTCACCATAATAGGTCCAAGTCTAACTATTTACTAAAGGCTGTTTCCCAGTCCTTCATGAATCTTTCTATTCCGCTATCAGTCAAGGGATGCTTAAGCATCTGCTTTAAAACAGAGAATGGTACTGTAGCTATATCTGAACCCGCCTTTGCAGCTTCTATTACATGTATTGGACTTCTTGTGCTTGCTGTTATTATTTCAGTCTTTATGCCATGAACTTTGAATATGGTTACAATACTTTCTATAAGTTCCATGGATGGTGTTCCTATATCATCTAGTCTTCCAAGAAACGGACTTACATATGTTGCTCCTGCTCTTGCTGCTAAAAGTGCCTGCCCTCCAGTGAATATTAGGGTTACGTTAGTCTTAATTCCTTCGCTAGTCAGTACTTTTACAGCCTTTAATCCTTCTGCTGTCATAGGAATTTTTACGATCATGTTCTTATGAATCTTGGATATTTCTCTTCCTTCCTTGATCATTCCTTCAGCCTCTAAGCTGATGACTTCTCCGCTGATAGGCCCATCAACAATGGAAGCAATCTCCTTTATAACTTCGTTGAAGTCTCTTCCTTCCTTGGCAATCAGTGATGGGTTTGTAGTTACCCCGCATATTATTCCCATATCGTTGGCTTCTTTAATCTCCTGCACATTGGCAGTATCAATAAATAACTTCATATTACACATCTCCTCATAAAATATAATTTAAATACCAAATAAACCTATGGAAAGTATTAATTTTATTATGAAAAAGAGCCACCTCTCTGAAGGTGGCTCACAGATTATTTAGGTAAATTGGACAGATGTTTAAAGGATTCATTTAAGTCAGCATATAATTTTCTATATAGCTTGTAATACTCTTCATATACCTTTTGATCTGAATCATTTGGGTATTGTACGCTTTTCCTTGAAACCAGCTTATCGCATGCACTCTCTACAGAATCATAAATACCTGCTCCAACTCCTGCAAGTATTGCTGCTCCTAAAGCTGGTCCCTCCTCAGCCTTAATTGTACTAACGGGACATCCGTACATATCTGAAAGCATCTGCCTCCAAACAGCACTTCTTCCACCACCGCCACAGGCTATCATATCCTTAATGTTTACTCCCATCTCTCTAAATACATCTACACACTCGAGCTGGGAAAATGCCACTCCCTCCATAACAGACCTAATCATGTTGGAACGATCATGTGAAGCAGATAGTCCAAAGAACACACCTCTACAATATGGGTCTGGATGTGGAGAACGCTCACCCATTAAATAAGGTAAATAAATTAATCCACCAGCTCCAGGCATAACTTTTTCTGCTAAAGTATTCATAACAATGTATGGATCACTTCCTAACTTCTCTGCTTCAATCATTTCTTCAAGACAGCACGTATCTCTCAACCATTTCAGAGATAATCCGGCACTTAAAGTACAGCTCATCACTGTCCATTTACCAGGTACAGCACTACATAGTGTATGCACCCTTCCCTGAAGATCAATAGAAACATCGTCGGAAATTGCATATATTACACCCGAGGTACCTATGGTAGTAAATGCACTTCCTGATCTTACTACACCTGTACCAACTGCTGCGGCAGAGTTATCCGCTGCACCGCCAACAACAATTGTTCCCTCACAAAGTCCAGTAATTTCTGCTGCCCTTTTATGAACATTTCCCGTAACCTCCGGTGATTCATATAACTTTGGAAGCATAGATTTTTCTATATTAAACTTAGATAATATTTCGTCAGACCAGCATCGTTTTGATACATCCATAAGCTGCATACCTGAAGCATCGGACATTTCTGTAGCAAATTCACCAGTTAGCATGTATCGGATGTAATCCTTCGGAAGCAGAATATGAGCACATTTCGCATATATTTCCGGTTCGTTGTTCTGAACCCAAAGAATCTTTGAAGCAGTAAAGCCTGTAAGAGCAGGATTAGCTGTAATCTCAATGAGTCTTCTTTCACCAATAATCTTATTCATCTGATCGCACTCTTTAGTTGTACGTTGATCACACCAAATAATAGAATTTCTCAATACCGCTCCATCTTTATCAAGCATCACAAGTCCGTGCATCTGTCCTGAAAGTCCTATACCTGCTATTTCAGATGCATCAATTCCACTCTTAGTAATTACATATCTAATACCATCACAGGTGGCATGCCACCAATCAGAAGGGTCCTGCTCAGCCCAGCCGTTTCTAGGCTGATATAATGGATATTCAATGGTCTTTGAGCAAATTGTGTTTCCTTCAATGTCAAATAACACGGTTTTTGTACCAGAGGTTCCTAAATCAATTCCTAGTAAATATTGCATTGCACACACCTTCTTGTCTAAAAATTAACAATCCTTCGAAAAAAATATATTTCCTAATCTATTTTTATAACTGCCTTCACTACATCTTGCTTGTTATTGATTACGAAATCAAAGGCCTTTGCTGTTTCATTAAAATCAAATTCATGAGTCACAATTCCGGACACATCAATAATACCCTTTGCAATTGCATTTATAGCCTGAGGATATATATTTCTATAACGGAATACTGATTTTATTTCTGCCTCTTTAGCCATTATTTTTGCAAAGTTATATTCAATAATATCCTGTGGCGCCATACCTACAAGAACTACACATCCACCATTTTTTATAAGATAAGGAGTTTGAGCAATAGTTCTAGCAGAACCAGCAGTCTCTATTACTACATCAACGCCTTTTTTGCCTGTTAACTTATCAATCTCTGCTAACACATCTGTTTCCGCTGCATTTATAACTGTTGTAGCTCCAAGCTTTTTAGCATATTCAAGTCTTTTCGGAATAACATCCACAATCGTTATATCAGTAGCACCAAAAGCTTTACATGCTAGAAGTGTTACAAGTCCAATACATCCTGCACCTAGAATAACAACTGAATCACCAAGCTTAACATTACCTTGTTTTGCTGCATGCATTCCAACTGATAATGGTTCTACAAGTGCTCCCTCTTTTGTGGAAATTCCCTCTGGAAGCTTAAAGGCCATGTTCTCAGGAAATGCTATATAATTCATTAAACAGCCATGGTATGGTGGTGTAGCTAAGAACTCAACATCAGGACAAAGATTGTATCTGCCCGTTTTACAGAATTCACATTGACCGCAAGTACATCCTGGCTCTAATGCAACTCTATCTCCAACCTTTAGATTTTCTACTCCAGGTCCAACAGCTGCTACTGTTCCTGCGCATTCATGTCCAAGAATAAAATCACCATTTACAATAAAATCCCCTATTTTTCCATGTTCTAAATAGTGCACATCTGAACCACAAATTCCTACATACTCAAGCTTTACCAACACTTGCTTTTCCTTTGGTACCGGAACTTCTATATCTCTCATTTCCATTTTATTTAAACCAGTCATGTAAACTGCCTTATTTTCCATATTATTTTCCTCCTTAGATAGTGTAAGTAGCCAAGATGTGTGCATACTACGCCGCACAGCTTGGCTACTTTATATGAGACCTTAATATTATTAGACTATTTCATTACTATTCCCAGCAGGGATATATTATTTTATTGCTCCTGCTTTCTTTAATATATCGATATATTGATTAACATTTTCCTTTGTGATTAATGGGTTTCCGATATCTGTGTTTATTTGCTTTTCTGCACCAGTTAGAAGCTTATTGCTTGAAGATAAAAGCAGTTCAGAAAGTTCATATGCATTTTGCATACAAGTAGAAGTCATTTTGCCTTCTTTTATAAGCATTAATGCTTCAGCAGTACCGTCTACACCATAAACAAACATATTGCTAAACTTTGCATTATCTTTTACCGCTTCAAGAGCACCTGCAGCCATGTTATCATTCATAGAAATAACTGCATCGATTTTGTCGTTTGACTGAGCCCAGTCTTCCATATACTTCATAGCTTCGTCTTTGTTCCAGTTTGCTATCTGTTCACCAACAATTTTAACATCTGGACGCTTAGCAAAGAACTCTGCCTGCCAGCTCTTACGTCTTTCTTCTGCATGGAAGTTACCAGAAGGTCCATTTAGTACAACTACTTTTGCATTCTGAGGGATTTGTGTTAACGCTGCACGAGCATTAACTCCTGCCTGCTCATAAGGTTTAGCATCAACAGAAGATGCTCCTTCAATTCCGGAGATACGTGCATTTGTTGTTATTGCAAACATACCAGCTTTGACAACCTTTTCAACATATGGTCTTTGAGCTTCACCATTATTAGGCTGAACAATTACTAAATCATATTTGTTTGTTATAGCATTTTCTATTAATGAATTTTCTGTATCGTCATTAGCTTGTCCGTCAAAAATATCTACTTTCATATTTGGATATTTCTTTGCTTCCTCTTTAACTCCATTTGCAAGCCAAGCAGCAAATGAATCAGCTTGAGCTCTAGCTATATAGGCAACCTTATATGTCTTTGCGCCGCCTTCTTGGTTATTTCCTTTATCTGATGACGTGTTCTTTGGTCCACAACCTGCTAGGCTAACTAATAGTAATGATGAAATTAATACGCTTATAAGTTTTTTTGACATTTTTAATTCATCCTCCCTTAATTTATACTTAAACAGCAATGCTGCTTAATTCGAATTTTAGTGAACAACAATACTAATGGTTCTCTTTTGAGCTGTTAGCTTGCTTTTACAACCTTAGTTTTATCTGCATCGTCTTGTTTGCCTAACATTGCCTTTGTTTTACGATTCTTTGTATAAATATCGTAAATTACTGCAAGTGCGATAATCGCGCCTCTAACTATCTGCTGCATATATGAATCTACACCTGTTAAATTCATAATATTATCTAGGAAACCAACGATGAAAGCACCAGCCAGTGTACCGCCTGCAGTACCAATACCTCCTGAAAAACTTGTTCCACCAATAATTGCCGCAGTAAGAGCGGTAAATTCATAATTAACTGCACCATTTGGTAGTCCTGCATTAACACGTGACATAAACAGAATACCTGCAAGTCCAACAAGGACACCATTTATAATGAATACAGTATATAAAACCTTAGGTACATTTATTCCTGATGCAACGGCCGCTTCCTTATTACCACCTACTGCATACAGAGACCTACCAAGCTTGGTGTGATTCAGTATATACCACGTAAATATACCAACGACTACTAAGAAAATTATTGGAATAGGAATTATACCAATTGACCCTTGTCCTAAGATTGTGAGTTTGTCCAATTTAAGAATATTTTGGCCCTTGGTGTACAGCAGTGCAACCCCTCTTGCCATAGTAAGCATTGCTAAAGTAGCAATAAATGGCGGAGCCTTAAAGGTGCTAATCATACCAGCATTAATTATGTTACATATTACTCCGGTTAAAATAGCAACTAGAACCGCTATCATAATAGATCCTGTAGCCTTATATGCTGAAACTCCAAACACTCCTGACAGTGCAAGTACAGAACCAGCTGACAGGTCTAACATACCAGCTATTATCAGCATTGTTTCACCAAAAGCTAATATAGTTGTTACAGCTAGCTGCCTAGAAATATTTGTTAAGTTATTTGCTGTAAAAAAGTTTTCATTTGCAAAGGAGCAAACGATGGATAAAGCTAAGAGAACCAAGTAAATACTGTATCTCTTTTTAAATGTGCTCCAAAAATTCCCTTTTATTTGCATTTTATTTCACCCCGCTAATTGTTAAATTTCCAGTAGCATACTTCATAATAAGCTCCTGAGAGAAATCTTTTCTGGCTATTTCGCCTGTTATATTTCCTTTAGCCATTACATAAATTCTGTCACACATTCCAATGAGCTCAGGGAGCTCAGATGATACCATTATCACAGATTTGCCTTCCCTTGCTAAATCAGTCATGAGTTTATAAATTTCAAACTTAGCACCTACATCTATACCTCTTGTTGGTTCATCCAATATTAAGATGTCAGGATTTCTTATCATCCATTTAGCTAGAAGTACTTTCTGCTGATTACCTCCACTCAAGGATGCTATGGGTGTTTCAATTGTTGGTGTTTTTACTTTCATTCTCTTGAACATATTACTTACTATATCGTTTTCAACTTTGCTATGAAGAAAGAAACCATAAAATACCTTTTTCAAATAGGATAATGTTGTATTTTCCTTAACAGACCTCATTGGAATTATTCCATATCTCCTTCTGTCCTCTGAAAGCATTACCATCCCATTTTCTATACTTTGTCTAACATTTTTAATATTTACTTCCTTACCTTTAATCTTTACAACTCCGGATGACTTAGGGTCCAAACCAAACAGTGAACGCATAACTTCTGTTCGTCCCGCTCCCATAAGACCTGCAAAGCCAACTATTTCCCCACTTTTTACATGGAAATTTATGTTATCGTATACATTTTGACTACTAAAATTCTCAACCTTTAGTATATCCTCCCCAAGTTCAATCTCTTCCTTAGGATAGGTATTTGTAAGTTTACGTCCCACCATCAGTGCAATAACTGTTTCTATATCCAGTTCTTCCTTAGGATGAGATTCTACCACTGTTCCATCTCTAAATACTGTTATATCATCAGCTATTTGGAATATCTCGTCCAACTTATGAGATATATAGATGATACTTACTCCTCTTGCTTTTAACTGTCCTATCTTCTCAAAGAGTTTATGTACCTCTTTAAGGGTAATAGCTGATGTAGGTTCGTCCATTATGATAATATCAGACTTATAGGAAATGGCTTTTATGATTTCAAGCATTTGAATATCTGATACTGTTAAGTCCTTGAGTAATGTTGTGGGGGAGTACGGTAAACCTTCTGCCTTTAACAATTCCTCTGTATGTCGTCTTACTTTTTTCCAGTCAACCATACCAAATTTATTTACTGGAAGATTCCCAAGAAAAATATTCTCCTCAACCGTCATCTCCGGAACATAATTCATCTCCTGAAATATCATTGAGATGCCTAAGTTCCTAGCCTGTATAGGATTACTTATCTTAACTGGTTTCTCATCAATAAAAATCTGGCCGCCATCAGGCTGATAGATTCCATTGATAATTTTCATTAGAGTTGACTTGCCAGCCCCATTCTCTCCGCATAGTACATGCACAGTACCTTTCGTGACCGCAAAATCAATCTTATCCAAGGCTTTAACTCCCGGAAACGATTTCTCTATTTTAGATACTCTAAGTTTAATATCGCCTTTCATCTTATCCCCCCATAACATTTTCTTGTTCGTCAAATTACTATGGTCACTACAAACTACACATTGTCCACTATCCCAACAGTATTTTTATTTCTCTAGTTAGATATCATGGATACTATAACTTTTCATTTATAGTTTTTTGTAATACTTTTATAAAACACCTTTAATAAGATTATACTGTCGAGTTTTCGCACTGTCAATGCATTTTTTGTCGTAATTTCAGATTTTTTTTAATTTTAATCTTAATTTTCATATAACTGCATAACTAATACATAGATAAAATATAATTCTCATTTAGTTGTTGCAAAATGATTTGGATTATATTAATGTATTACTATAACATTTGCAAAACACTTTTATTAAAGTTGAGGAGTGCAAAATAATTGGGAGAAAATAGAGTTTATAGTACGGAAATTAAAAAGATTAATCGTAATGCTATATATAGGTTGTTATATAAACACGACCCTATATCAATACAAGAAATTGCTTTTACATTGAAAATGAGTTTACCAACCGTAACGCAAAATATTAAAGAATTACAGGAAAGAGACTTAATAATTGAGACAGGCCAATTTGAATCCACCGGAGGAAGAAAAGCAAAAGCAATTGCATTTAATAACAGTGCCAAATATGCTGTAGGTCTGGATATTACACAAAATCATGTTGGAATTGTGTTAATTGATTTAGCCTGCAATTTAATAAAGAATAAAAGAATACAGTTTCCTTTTTCAAATACCAAGACGTATTTTAAAGAAGTGGGCCAGTTTGTCAATTCCTTTATTTCTCACTGTAATATTGAAACCAGCAAAGTTTTAGGAGTAGGTATCGCTTTGCCCGCAATTTTATCCGAGGATAAACAAAAGGTAAATTACGCTACAATAATTAATTTTGAAAATGGAAGCGTTCGTAATTTTTCAGAATTTATACCCTATACATGTATTTTAAGCAATGATGCCAATGCAGGCGGCTTTGCAGAAATTTGGGGAGAAAAAGATGTACAAGACATGGTGCTTCTTTCACTAAACAATACTGTTGGCGGATCAATTATTATAGGAAAAAACTTATATACAGGACGGAATCAGCGAGGTGGAGAATTTGGACACATGACAATAATTCCAAATGGCCGCACTTGCTACTGCGGGAAGAAGGGTTGTGTTGATTCATACTGTTCGGCAAAGATTTTATCTGATAGCACTAATGGAAATATTTCTGAGTTTTTCCGCCTTCTACGTGAAAATAAGGAACCGCAGAAAACTATTTGGGAACAGTATGCCGCAAATTTAGCTATTACTATTAATAATTTGAGAATGTTATACGACTGCAAGGTTATCCTTGGTGGATATGCTGGAGCATATATGGACGAGCATCTTGAATATTTGAGAGAATTAGTATCCAATAGAAATACCTTTGGAAATGATGGATCTTACCTTGATGTTTGTAAGTATAAACTGGAAGCTACTGCCGTTGGCGCTGCCTTGCAGCATGTTGAGGCATTTATTAATAGCATTTAATAGAGACAAAGGGATAGTCCCTTTGTCTCTATTATTTTTTATAAATCCTCATTGCAAAAATATAAGCAACAACGATTATTGCTATACCCCAAGCAAGGGCAGCAAGATATCATTTCCTACTGCTTGGTTTGCTAATAAATTACGAATAACTTCTACCATAGGAGCTACAGGTTAGTTTTCTGCAAAAGCACGTACTACTTTCAGTATCGTATCTGTTGGCACAAAGGCAGAACTGATAAATGGTAAAAATATGATTAGGTAAGCGAATGGGCCTGCCCCATCTTGTGTTTTAGCAGTAACAGTAAATATCCCAAGAATTCCAAATACCATAAACCATTCTAATATTCCTGCTGAAGAACGGAAGCCCATTAATAAGGAAATAATAGATGCAAACAATTAATGGACAAGGCTATCTCGTTTTACTGCGAGCACATTTTCTCTCGCAACACAAAAAGTTAACTTTTTAAATATATAAATATATAAACAAGTTAACTTTTTGCTCTGCGAGGGGCGTTAGTTAATACAAAAGAGCTGGTGCACGTTAACACCTGCTTTAAAATACCTTACATTTTATTTAGCTCATCAACATATATTTAGTTATTCTCTCACCTATATCCTTAGGCATTTCTTCCTTGCATCATGCTGCTTTATGCCTATAAATCCACATTGCAAATACATACGCAACAAGATGAATACCCAAACACCATACGAGCGCAATCCACAGGTTATTGCCCACCGGCTGACTTGACAGCAACGCACGAATGGCCTCCACAATCGAGGTGACCGGCTGGTTTTCTGCAAAGGCGCGAACGATCGGAGGCATTGATTCAGTTGGCACAAACGCCGAGCTGATAAACGGCAGGAAGAGAAGTGGATAAGAAAAGGCACTCGCGCCGTCCACCGATTTTGCGGTTAATCCAGGAATCACTGCGATCCAAGTTAGCGCCAGTGTGAACAGAGCGAGGATACCGGCCACTGTAAGCCATGAAAGTACCCCTGCCGATGAACGGAACCCCATAATTAGTGCTACGAGAAGGATGACGACAACCGAAATTGTGTTGGATACCAGTGAGGTCAGCACATGCCCCCACAGCACAGTTGAACGCTCAATCGGCATGGAGTGAAACCGCTCAAATATGCCCCTTTGCATATCCAAAAACAAGCGAAATGCCGTATAGGCAGTGCCGCTTGCAATCGCCATCAGCATGATGCCGGGCAAGAGATAATTTACATAATTATCCGTACCGGCTTGGATCGCACCGCCGAATACATAGACAAATAATAGCATCATCGCAATCGGAATGATGGTGACCGTGATGATAGTGTCCATACTACGGGTAATATGACGCATGGAACGTCCAAGCATTGCGCCCATGTCGCTGAAAAAGTGTCTCTTTGTTGCTTCCATTTATTTTTCCTCCTCCTTGCCGATGATTGCGAGGAATATTTCCTCCAACGTCGGCTGTTTTTCAATATATTCTACCTTTACAGGCGGGAACAGCTTTTTCAACTCTGCGAGCGTACCATTGGCTATAATCCTGCCCTCATGCAGGATGGCAATTCGATCTGCAAGTTGTTCAGCTTCCTCCAAATACTGTGTAGTCAGGAATACCGTCGTGCCATTATCGGCAAGCTCTTTGACAATCTTCCAAACCTCAATGCGCGCCTCAGGATCAAGCCCGGTGGTTGGCTCGTCGAGAAAAATAAGCTGCGGTTTTCCCACGAGACTCATAGCGAGGTCAAGCCTGCGGCGCATACCGCCTGAATAGGTGGAAACCCTGCGGTCGGCAGCGTCTATCAGTCCAAAGCGTTTAAGCAGATTGTCAGCAATCTGACGCGGATTTGTGAGGTGCCGCAGCTTGGCAATCATAATGAGATTCTCACGCCCAGTCAATATCTCGTCCACGGCTGCGAATTGTCCGGTCAGGCTGATCGACTGCCGCACATTGTCGGGCTTTGATGTAACATCAAAGCCGTTTACGGTGGTGACTCCGCTGTCCTGTTTAAGCAACGTGGTGAGGATTTTGATAATCGTTGTCTTTCCCGCGCCGTTGGAGCCGAGCAGGGCAAAAATACTGCCTTTTTCCACCTCAAAATATACGCCCTTTAGAACATGAAGTTTCTTGTATGACTTTTGTAGCCCTTTCACTTGGATTGCTTTGTTTTGCATATTTTACCCTCCATTTTAATTTTATAGTTAACTTTAATACCAACTGAAGGTATGTATTATTCCTAAAATAAACTGCCTTTGAGGCAGTTTATTTTAGGGCCATTGCATACAGCAATTATGCTTTTTCATTATATACACGGAAAAGCTGTCCACATCGTTCGATCATTTGGTCGTCGAGCAGATCAAACCCCAATCCAAGCAACACCTGCTGAAGGAATCTGCATTTGCGTAATGCGTTTTCGGTTGTATCGCTGAACACAAGAGGGTTTAGCCACAGGTTACCCATCAGCATTAAGACTTCGCTAAGCTCCTTGGGGTAGTCGGTTTTGATCGAACCGTCTGCCAATCCATGTTCAATAATGGGCTGAATGTACTTGGGAACGGATTCTTCGGTAATATTGCGCAACAGAGCCGCCAACATCCTTGGGTTATCCAAAAGGTTGGGAATGGTGGAAGTCATCTCCGGCTTCGAATGATCGTTTAGGGAAACCCGGAAGATTTTGCGAAGCTTCTCGTGACCGTTAAGTGATTTATCGTCCCGGATCGAGGCGTACACTTCATCTACGCCTTGATTCAGCCGTCCGATCACTGCCTGCAGAATTTCTTCCTTCGATTTAAAGTGATGGTAGACCGCCCCTTTCGTCAGACCTCCGAGCCCGTTAATAATATCTTGAATAGAGGTATGCTCATAACCTTTCTCCATAAAGAGGTTGAGCGAAACAGTTAATATTTGATTGAGCGTTTCTTCGGGGTATTTATTTCGTGCCATTGTCTTTTTTTCCTCCATACATACGGTTGGTATGTAATTAGCATACATAATCATTTGAGAACTGTCAAGTCCATAATTAAAGATTATTTGCAGTCAAGGTTGAAAAAGAATAATGCTCTTAGAAGATGTAGTCATTAATCTTACTGTGCTGTAAACTCATAAGAATAATGTACTAAATCATAACAAAGCAAACCCTACACTCCTATCTACGCTAACATCCGCTTTTGAATAAACTGAACGAAGGAATTAAGGACTTTACCACCACACAGTTTTTCTTTTCAGTTCTGATATTTTAAGAATAGGTAAGATATTAAGAAATAATTTAAGATTATAGAGGAAGTTAACTTTTTGCTCTGCGAGAGGCGAGAAACGTTGAGCACAACAGAAATGAATATATAATTTATTTTATTGTGCGTTAAAGCATGATCCAGCGACAATATATAAAATATGTTAAGTGAACATTAAGCGAGCATTAGAAGTTCTTGGCATGGAATAGACATATAACCTTAGTGTTGTTCGTTTGTTTGAGGTACGAGTTTTACGAAAACACTTGGTTATATGTATATTCCATGACTTAGAACTTATTGCATAGCGCATATTCATGCAACATATTTTATATATTGTCGCGGCAGCTAGAGCTTTAACTGCGCAACAGATTAAATTATTTTTTTTCGTTTTCAAGAAGTTCTTCTATTTTCGTCAACTTTCTATTTATCTCATTTATTGTGCTATGAATCCATTCAAAGTATAGGATAGCTATTAATATTATTATAATTACTAGAGCTATTTCCATGGTAACCACCTTTCCTCAAATCATAGATTGTTTTGTTTTACGATAGTCATTATATATAGTTTATCATATAAATAATGGAAATGCTGCTTAAACTGCCCCGAACTAAGCGAAGTGAATTTGTTAGATTTAGTAGATTAAGCTAAAAGAATTTCTAGTCTTGTTACTTTTTCATTTACTACTGTAAAGTGAAAGTCCAAAAGCAAAGGATCTGGTAATCCAGTTTTATCGAAGTCACCATCCACTTTAGCGGTAATAATAGTTTGAGGACTTTCCTCCCTAATGTTTATAACTTCTAGTTTAAGCTTGGAAGCAAAATGATACTGTTCACTCCACTCCGTAATTTTTGTTAACCCTCTAAATTCTCGCCCTTCATCGAATACAACAGCGTCTTCAGAAAAAATTGAAAGAAAAGCCCTTTTATCCGAATCACTGGTTGAGGTAAAATATGTTTGAATAGGTTGTTCAATTTTTTTAATCATAGTTTCTCTCCTTTATATAACTTTCTTATTTCTCCCCTTATTGTGTACGGGGGATATTTTTAATAGTAACAGGTATAACCTGACCACTCCATGTCATGTTCTATTCTCCACTATTCAAAAATGAAAATATTGTTTAGAGGAAATGTTGAGAAGAACAACTCATACTTTCATTAAAAAAGCACATAATATGACATAGTGTTGTCAAGTTATGTGCTTTATATTTTTATATGAGGTGATGTTATGCAGATAAGTAGATTATTTCAAATCATATATATACTCCTTCAGAAGAAGTCTGTAACAGCAGGTGAACTGGCTGAACATTTTGAAGTATCTGTAAGGACTATATATAGGGATATTGACGCACTAGGCCAAGCAGGCATTCCTATATATTCAAGTCAAGGTAAAGGTGGAGGAATCTCTCTGCTTGATAATTTTGTACTTGATAAATCACTGCTTTCAGAAAAGGAACAGGATAAGATTCTTCTGGCTCTTCAAAGCTTATCGGTAATCCAATATCCCGAGCTTGATGAGGTGCTATCAAAATTGAACAGTCTTTTCAAAAAAAACAATTTAAACTGGATCGAAGTTGATTTTTCCAATTGGGGAAGCGATAAAAAGCAAAAAGAAGTTTTCAGTCTTCTTAAGGATGCCATACTTGAACATCTTGTAATTACTTTTTCCTATTTCAATGTAAGTGGAGAAAAAAGCCAACGTAAAGTTGAACCTTTTAAACTGCTCTTTAGAGACAAAGCCTGGTATCTACAAGCATATTGCCTTCAGAAAATGGCCTTTAGAACATTTAAGCTAAGTCGTATGTCTGATATTCATATTACTGAGGAGTCCTGTAGTCATCAAAACCCACAAGAGCTTATGAGTACATCTCCGGACGAAGCAGGTGACAAGCTGATTGACCTGACTCTCAAAATATCACCAGAAGGAGCTTACCGTGTATATGACGACTTTGGAGAAGAAAATATAGTAAAAAACAAGGATGGCTCCTATACTGTCTTTGTTTCTATACCAGGTGGTGAATGGATTTATAATTATCTTTTTTCTTTCGGTACAATGCTGGAGGTCATAGAGCCTCAAAGCGTGCGTAGGGAGATTTCAATTCGTTTGGAGGATATGATAGATAAATACCATTCTAAAACCTGACGTACTGTCGTCAAGTTATGTTAGTTATACTAAGCAAAACATCTTAAAAACAAGAAGGATTGGATGAATACCTTTAATGCTAATCTTTTTGCTTCTGTACGCTTGGATCGTGGATTTTTGCTAGCTATGGTTAAACAACAGAAAGGTGTGATAGTTCATATATCTTCCATACAGCGAAAACTCCCGGGAAATATGACTATAACTTATTCTGCGGCGAAAGCTACTCTAACAAATTATGGTATAAATAAGAGCTGCGTTGGGTTCCCCTACCTGTTCTTTCCTGATTTTGTAGCTACTTACTGACAGCAGAAAAAACACTTTAAACTTTCAATGAATGCTATGGAAAAGAAGCTGTTCAAACTATACTAAAGGTAACGGACTGCACATAAGCAGCCCTTTAAAGTAACAGCCTTAGAAATAAGCCTCCTAGGGCTGTTTTGAATAACTTATTTCACAATATTTTTATACAAGTAATTGAAAAATATATCCCGCAAGTATGCCACCTATATAAATAACCCCAATATAAAATAACATAGCTCTCTTCTTTAAAAATGTTGACATTCCTGCTATTACAGGCACTCCAGTAGCCTTGCCAGTTATTATAAATGCAAGAACAACCCCTTGGCCAGCTCCTGAATTAATCAATGACTTTAATAGCGGCAACGCTGATGAGTCGTTTAAATATAATGGAAGCCCAATGGTAGCTGCCAATGGTATAGAATAAGCCTTATCTGCACTAAACAGCGTCATAATCCAGCTTTGTGGTATAATCATCTCAACAACTCTTCCTATGGAGATAAATATAATAAAGTAGAGCAATATCTTCTTCAATCCTATATTTACAAACTCTTTTGCAAATTTATCAAGTTTATATTTTTTCACAA
>JARBUB010000025.1 GCA_029239905.1 Clostridia bacterium | reverse complement strand
GCTCCATTTGTACCTATTCGGCTATCCTTCATGATTTCAAGCATTCTGTCTCTTTTTCGGGCAGAGAAAATTCCATCACAGGTGTCAGCCAATCCGTCGAGATGCAAAGCACCTGTAATGCACACATTTGCCAAAACAGCACAAACTATAGGCAGTATTCCATCCAGTACCTTTGCAAAAAGTAAGTAAATCAAAGCATTAAATGCTCCAATAATCATACCTACTACAGGAAACCATAGAACGCTGTCTGCAAAGCTGTCTTCCTTTGTTTCTATTTGAATGTTAATTGGTACTCTTGTGAGAAATTGTATAGCTAATACCAAACTTTTCATTGCATCGCTCCTCTATTTAATTTTTATAGGTATACCACAAACTGTCAAATATACCTCTTGGCTATGAGCTGCAATTAGCTGATTTATTCTCCCTGCAATATCTCTAAAGCTTCTAGCAATTGGAGATTCCGGTACAAGCCCGCTGCCTAATTCATTTGTTACCATAATCAAGTTCCCATGGTATTTGCCGGCTGCCCCTAAAAGCTTTTTAAACTCATGCCCAACATATTCCTCTGCCTCAGCCAAAACCTCTCGAGAAGGTATTTCAAAGCTCATACCTGGAAATTCCCATAATAGATTCGTTAACATAACCGTAACACAATCCAAAAGTATAACATCATAGCAAGCTGCATCTTCAATTACCTTATCTATATCTTTATATCCCTCATAAGTGTTCCACTCTTGAGGTCTCGACTTTCTATGGACAGCAATCCGCTCCTCCATTTCTAAATCAAAGGCTACCGCAGTGGCTATATAAAGTACTTTCTCCGAGATGCCTGAGGCCATCTTTTCTGCATATGTGCTTTTGCCGCTTCTAGCACCGCCTGTTATCAAAGTTATATTACCCATTCCGCACCTACCTGATATCTACTAGAAAATCGTCATTGATCGCCGCTTGCTCAAAGGTTGCCATATTGCTGATAACCGCTTGAGATGCTTCAATAATATTAAATGCCAATGGGCAACCAGTCCCTTCTCCCAAACGCATATGTAAATTCAATATAGGCTCTATTCCCAGTAAATTCATAGTATGCTTATAACCCTTTTCTTCCGAACAGTGAGAAGCAAATAAATAATCCTTTACCAAGGGATTCAGCCTATATGCTGCAAGTGCTGCAACTGCTGAGATAAATCCATCAATTACAATTGGAACTCTATAGTATGCAGCTCCTAGAAAACAACCAGTCAAGCCAGCTATATCGTAGCCACCAACCTTTGAAATAACATCCAACACGTCATCTTTATCAGGTTTATTGATTTCCAAAGCTCTTTCTATTACACGCTTTTTATTTTCATAATCTGCATCAGTTAGCCCTGCTCCCCTACCTACTGAGGATTCAATGCATAAATCTGTCAAACCCATTAATACTGCACTACTTGTGCTGGTATTGCATATCCCCATTTCACCAGTTCCAAAAAGTTTATAGCCCTCGCTAACCAATTCCCCCACAATGTCAATCCCGACTTCAACTGCAGTAATTGCTTGCTCCTTGGTCATAGCCGGACCTTTTGCCATATTGTTTGTTCCATGGCTGATTTTCTTATTGATTATCCCTGGTATATTAAGGTCTCCCTTTACTCCAATATCTACAATGGTTACATCGGAGCCGGCGTGCTTCGATAAAACACAAATACCCGTTAGTCCCTTTGTCATGTTTATGGTCTGTGATACAGTTATTTCTTGTGGGCATGCACTTACACCCTCCACATGAACACCATTGTCGGCTGCCATCACAATTGTAGACTTCTTTTCAAAGGTATTGCTCCTTTGACCGGTAATACCAGCCATTTGAATGGCTATTGTCTCAAGTGTGCCTAGACTGCCAATAGGCTTTATCAGGCTATCTGAGTATTTTGCTGCCTCTCCTTTTGCCAAATCATCAATAGGGTTAATACCTTTTAGTGTCTTGTTTAATAATTCCATCTCTTTCCCTCCATAAAAAAACCGCACTTTAAGTGCGGGATTGAGTATTATTGTGTGCTTTCTTCCCTTCCCGCCGAAGGTAGAAAAAAAAATCATTGGCAGGTCTCCTGACTCGTGGATCACTTTACTCTTCGGCCTTCTCGTCTCGCAATGGCTTGTCGAATTTCATACCCACATACAGTAGCGGGGGCTGTAATGGATTTTAACCATTTTCCCTTTTAACTCAATTTTTTGAGCACCATATGATTCTTACCTATTCAATTTATAAGCTTTGTAAAGCTTATCTAAATAAATTATAAATATTTTTTCAGATATAGTCAAGAAAGTTAGTCTTAATTTATCTTAATAGTATCTAGAATTAATTAATATAGGTGGGAATGGAGACTACCCCTACCTCTAAAGTCCTCCGTAATAAATTTAAAATAGATAAACTAATTTGATAAGTATTTGATGTCGATATAGCTTGTATAATTGAAAACAATGTCCAGCTAATGTATACTAAAATTGTATGACTATCTAACTATTGGATGCTTATACAAATTTTATCTATAGTGTGAGAATAAGGGGCGATTATATGTTAAATTGCAATTATTTTATTGTCAGTGATAAGGACAACTGTTCTTACTTATTTGAGTTATTAAAAACAAGATATAAAATCCCTCAATTCTTTTTTAATAAGGAAACCTTAATAAAAAGTATTGAATTTTTATCTCAAAATCAATCTTACTTAGATAATAATATGTTCGTCGTTTTTACAGAGACAAAATTTGAATATAGTATAAGCAAATATTTAAAGGAAAACCTAGATGATCTTAATTATGTACTTATCTCCTTTGAACAGAAAAGATCTGTTACTCCAAGCAGTTGCCTTAATATTTCTGATTTTATTGAATTGGTTGATTTACCCGAAAAAGAAGATCTTATATTTAATAGATTAGAGTCTGAGATTATCCGTAAAAATAGAATGATCGCTTTTAAGATGCAAATACGTGAATTTTATGAGATTGGAAAGTTATTATCATCAGAACGAGATATTTATATGCTTTTTGATATGATTATAAGTACCAGTTTAAGTATCACCGCCTCTGATGCAGTAACGCTCTATCTCGTTGCCAATAAAGATACTGACGATTGGTCTTCTATTGAAAACAGCGACTACAGCAATAAGGTTTTGAAATTTGTAATATCTAAAAACCTAAGTGTAGAAACAGATTTTCACACCTTCAACATACCAATTACCAAAAAAAGTATCACAGGCTACACAGCTATTCATGGTAAATCACTGCGAATTGACGATGCATATAATATTAGTCCCGAGATGGAATATAATCACGATAACAGCTTCGATAAACTAACTGAGTACAAAACAATTTCAATACTTTCAGTTCCTATGAAAGATAGGAACAACAATGTGGCAGGTGTAATACAGCTTATTAATAAGAAAAAGGACCTACGTTTTGTAGACTATAGAGATGAAAATTGGGTTAACAAAATAATGCCCTTTGATTATTTTGATGAATTAACTATGAATTCTATCGCTGGACAAGCAGCAGTAGCCCTTGAAAATAACTTATTATACAAAAACATAAATCAACTTTTGCAGAGTTATGTAGAACAAAATGAGAAACTTACAATGCTTAGCAGTAAGATATTGAAAGCCCATGAGGAAGAGAGAAAAAGAATTGCCAGGGAAATTCATGATGGACCTGCACAGTCAGTTGCTAGCTTGGCTCTAAAGGTTGAGCTTTGTAAGAAAAAACTCCAAGATGGACCTTTTGATACCTTTTCACAAGAGCTTGATAAACTCGGAGATTTTGTTCGTTCCACTTCCAGAGAGATAAGAACCATTATATATGATTTAAAGCCCTCCTATTTAGATGATGGTCTCTTCTCTGCGGTTCAAAATCATATAAAGGTTTGTAAAGATAATACCAATCTCAATATTGATCTTCAAACATCAGGCAATGATTCTAATTTGGAATATTATATAGTATCTACGCTGTTTAGAATTGTACAGGAAGCTCTGACAAATATTGATAAACATGCTAAGGCCAGCAAAGTAAATGTGACTATAGAAATTTCACAAAATACCTTGCTGTTGAACATAGAAGACAATGGGATGGGATTTGATAGTACATGTTTTGAACAATCGAAGAATGTTGGCGCTAGTCGAAGCTTTGGTATTGAAGGAATGAAGGAAAGAGTTGGACTAATAAACGGTATTATTGAAATAAGCTCTATCCTTTATAAGGGCACTATCATTAAAGTTGAAGTGCCGCTTAAATAGTAGAAACAATTTATGTTTTGGGGGACAATTTATGATTTGTTATAATTGTGGTTTAAAAATACATAATACCAATGCCAAGGAATGTCATTTCTGTGGAGTCAAGTTTGGCTCACTTTGCAATAACTGCAAGACCCCAAACCCTGTTATGGCGAAATTTTGCTTTGATTGCGGCAGTCAGCAATCTATTATTAAGGAAGTTAGCAGCATACAGAATTATTCTATTTTAGCGGAATCCCGTAAAAATGTGGCTATCCTGTTTGCGGACATATCCGGCTATACTGCTTTATCAGAAAAACTTGATCCCGAGTTTGTACGAGAACTCATAAACGACTGCTTTAACTACATTACAGCTCCTGTATATGATTTAGGAGGAATAATTGATAAATATATAGGCGATTGTGTTATGGTGCTTTTCGGTGCTAAAACGAGCCATATTGATGATGCAAAGCGTGCAGTTTTGTGTGCACTCAAAATGTCCAAGCTTATCCAAGAATTTTCCGAGGAAAGAATAAAGCCCCTGGGCTTTGACTTGCAACTATCTATCGGAGTGCACTATGGCTTAGTGGTTACAGGGAGAGTAGGCAACTATTACGATATGGACTATACGGTAATGGGCGATACTGTAAATACTGCGCAAAGAATCCAATCAAGTACACCCAAATCATGTATTTATGTTTCAGAGGCAACATATAAGGAAACAAATATTGATATATCCTACGAAGGTCCTATTTCTATAATTGCAAAAAATAAAGAAAACCCAATTGTTTGCTACCTGCCAACGAACATAAAAAACCCCTTAAGCAGCACTAGAGAGATGCTTCCAATGGTGGGGCGCCAAACCAGCTTAAAAGAACTGCTAGATTCCAAGGAAGCTGTTGGTCATAGCGGGAGCCGTGTCGTCGGAATAATAGGACCTGCAGGCATAGGTAAAAGCACATTTGTAGAAGAATTCTTACAATTATTCAACGTGGATTTAAAGGTCCTCAAAACGGAGTGCAATCCATCTTTGATTAACAGTCCGTACTCCCTTATAACCAATCTACTTATGAATATTATGAATATAAGTCCCAGTGAAACATTAATAGTCAGACAAAGCCGTATTATCTCTTACATTAGCTTTATAATGGCTAAATACGAGGAAGATGCGGTAAAAAGAAACTACCAGTTTATCTCCTTTCTTATGGGAATGGAAGTTGACAAGGAAACCAGAGATATTATTTCTTCCATGGATACAAAAAGTATATTTCATGAAATTACAAAGCAGCTATCTCTACTTTTTCATGAATTTGAGAGCAGATTTGAATCCCTAATATTGATAGAGGATATTAATTGGGCAGATGCAAAGTCTATAACTCTCTTAAAGGAAATATGGTCCGGTAATTCTTCTGGAAATGGTAGAAACCTTTATGTTTATACCTCCAGAAATACTATAGAAGTGTTAAAGGATTTATATCAAGATAATAATAAACTTATTACTCTAGAACCATTAGAAGAAAGTAGTATAGTAGAATTTATCAAGTTGTATATTGGCTGTGACAATGTAGAAAGCAGTTGTATAGATTATATAATGACCTTTAGCGGTGGCAATCCACTTTATATGAAAGAGCTATTGAAGTATATTAAGAACATGTCTTTGTTTTATATTACTAATAACACCTTATACCTGAAAAAGGATATTGAAAAGATACCGAACAGCTTACAGGGCTTGATTTTATCTAAGTTGAACTATCTGTCTCAAGAAGCTATAGAAATTGCACAAGCAGCTTCTGTCATAGGCAAGGACTTTACAGTTTCTATCCTTAACAAGCTTTTGGAGAAAGACACCGAAGCAGAGAATTGCATAAGAGAGGCTGTACACAGTAATATTATATATCTTAAGCATACTTATACCCAAAGAGGTAATAGAGAAAAGCTGTATAGCTTTTCACACGAAACAGAAAGAGAGACTATATATAACAGCATTCTCAATAAGAAAAAGGCATATTATCACAAAGAGACAGCAAAAGCTATAGAAGTGCTGTATTCAAGAAACATAGAAAGCCATTATGAGTTGCTTGGGGAACACTTTGAAAAAGGGAATGAGCCCTTGGATGCATCTTTGTATTACACGAATGCTGCTCAGCATTATAAAAACCTTTTTAACACACAAGAGGCTTTAAGTTATTTCTTAAAAGCTTATAACTGCATAGCAAAGTTAAAGAATGCAAGCAGGGAAAAGTTATATTATCTATGTGTTCAAATAGGTGAACTTTATACCATTTTATCCAACTTTGCTAACGCTAAATTGTTCTTAAACAAAGCATTAAAGTATACAGAAGATATCAACGAAAAATGGGCTGTCGAACTTGATTTAACTAGAATTTATATAGAACAATCCAAATATAGAAAAGCATTGACATTATTGGATAAATTACAGGAACAAATGAAGCAAAGCCATAAATTATATGGCAGCGTACTTTTTCAAAAATGCAATATTCAAAGAGTTATAGGTCAATCACAACAAGCTTTAACTAATATAAAGATGGCTGAGCGCATATTACAAAAGAATAAGGACTATGAAAATCTTGCGAAGGTTCTAAATACTGCTGGAGCTATATATCATACCAACAGCGATATTGACAGTGCATTGAAATTATATATTAAAGCCTATAAATACTGTGAAAAAACCGGAGATTTGCTGACTCTCATGAAATGTGCCGGAAATATGGCAACTATTTATCACACGCAAGGGGATCTAACCGATGCCATGAAATATTTTAACACGGCATTAGAGCTATCCAAGAAAATATCTCATCTTCAGAGTTATGTAACAAGCAGCAACAATCTCGGTGTACTATATATGGATAAAGGCCTATTTAGTAAAGCGAAATCATTATTTGAAGAGGCTGCTAAAATTTCCAAGGAAACCTCTACCTTATTTATGTGGTCTGTATCCTTATCCAATCTTGCTGATATTGAATATTATATGGGAGATTATAAAGCTGCAACAAAATATGCAGTTCAAGCCCTTAATTTATCAAAAGAAATTGAGGATATAGAAGGAGAAGGAATAAATAATATTTCTCTAGCAAAGATTCAAATCGAGCAAGGACAACTGCAGTGTGCAAAACAATATTTGGAATCTGCTTATAAGATATATAGTGATCTCAATATCGAGGATGGTTGGAGCGATTATAATTATTATCTAGCACAATACTACATGGAAATGAATGAGCTAAGCAAAGCTGTAGAATTTGCAGATAAATCAAAAGAACTGGCTGTAAAATGCAGAAATAGTCGTAAGCAAGCTAAGGCTTTAAGGCTAATCGGTATTTTGCAACAAAGAGAAGAAGATTACTTTGCATCCATCCCCTACTTCGATTCTTCTATTGAACTACTTGAAAAAGAAGAATCCTTATATGAGATGATTAAAAGTCTTTATTTAAGGTCTTTAAGTTACAAAAAACTTGGAAATACCGAAGCAGCTCAAAAGGATTTGAAACTGGCTAAACTAAACATAAAGAAAATAGGCAAGTGCAAATGGACTAAAATAATAGAGCATGGAATTATTTGATTCCATGCTCCTTTAGTTTCTTATATACAAAGGGTGCTGACATTCCGATAGCTTCTGCTATTTCTTCAACTCTTCCATTTCTTTGTCTATATATTTTTTCTATATATTCTCTCTCCATACGACCTATATATTCCTCATAACTGATTGAACCTAGATTTTGCGCAGCACATTTCAATTTCAATTCTGCCAAATCCAATTTGTCAGATTCCGCAAATACCATTTGCTTTTCAACGAAGTTTCTAAGCTCCCTTATGTTCCCTGACCATTTATATTTGAGAAGTTCATTTATCTCTGCTTTTCCAAGCAGCTTTATACTCTTGCAAAATTTACTGTTAAACTTCTCTATATAAAAATTGGCAATCTCAATGATATCTCCCTCACGCTCTCTTAAGGCAGGGAGATATAAATCTAATACAGCCAAACGATAATACAAGTCACTTCTAAATCGTCCTTGCTTTGCTTCCTCATACAAATCCACATTGGTAGCAATAACAAATCTGGCTTCAGTTCTCATATATTCCGTCCCCCCTACCTTGCGATATATACGATCCTCCAAAAGCTGCAGCAGTTTGCTTTGTGTAGACGGGGTGGCGTTTTCTATCTCATCTAAAAATATAGTACCGTTTTCCGCTATTTCTATCCGGCCCTTTTTTGAGGAAATAGCTCCAGTAAAGGCACCCTTCTCATAGCCAAATACCTCACTTTCAAATATATTTTCACCTATATTAGGTATAGTAATCTTTACAAAAGGTTTATCTTTCCTGGTTTCATCCATGAAATGAATCCACCTTGCAATAAGCTCCTTGCCCGTTCCAGTTTCCCCTGTAATAAGTACTGTTGAGTCTAACTTTAATAGACTCTTATATTTTAGAAGATATTCTCCTATATAACTCCCTATAATATTAAAATCTTGAAAAAGCGTATTTTGCATCATATCCCTCACTTAATTTATACATATGTATAATAATTTATATAACAATATAATTTACTATTATTATAGCATATATTAAATAAATGATTTAGCAATAAATACCATTATTTTCTTACTTTTGATAGTGCCTGGGTACTAATTTTTTTCTCATTGATAGTGCCCAAGCACTATTTTAAAAAAATAGGATATATTGGCAAGAACTTTGCGTATTAGATTAGTAATTAAAATCGGAGGTGTATTAAATGTTAAAAAGATGGGCTGGATTTATATTAATACTAGCAATGTTACTTTCATTCTCTATTGTGTTTGCTGATGCAAAGCAAGCTCCACAGGTGTACAATATCACAGTAACAAATGAAGGCGGCAAATATAACCTTGATAATGTTGAACTTATATTCAAGAAGGATAGCATGGGCAAAGATATGCAGCCAATAACCTTCATAGTTTCTCTATATACAGAAAATGGCGTTCCATACATTGATATTGAACCATCTGTAGAAAGTTTCTGTAAGGACGTTACTATCAAGGTTCTCAAAGGCGAATTAGAAATGTATGACATTGTAACTGGTGAAACCTTAGATATTGAGCTTGAAAATTATAACTTTAATATTGAACATTTCTCAAGATATATAATTCAAACTTAGAATAAAAGCAATCTCCTATTAAAATAGAAACACTCTCCAATTAAAATGGGAGAGTGTTTTTTATTTACAGCTTTAGTTTATCTAGAAGTCTTGACATTACTGTTGCAAATTCTCCCCATGTTACAAAATCGTTACCATTGTGCTCATTTTCGATTAACCCCTCTGATACAATTCGCTGCATTGCCTCATTCCACCAATTGTTTGATTTGAGCTTTAGTCCAAGATATTCAACAATTGCTGAGCCTATTGCGACTGACTCCAACTTCAGGAAATCATCACTTTTAAGCAGCGCAGCATCTTCAGCATTTGTTACAAAACCGCCTTCAACTATTATAGCATGGGTATTTGTATCCCATATTCTTCTAATCATATAGTACCAGTCATCGCCTCTAGAGTTCAATTTCGTAAAGATTCTGCGTTTTGGCATTCCGATGGTCGCCATATTCGCAAGAATTTCATTCGCTAGCTTATCGTCATATTCATCATAATGCGCATGAATTACTTCAGCGCCTCTTGCCTCAGCTGCGCTAGCAGCATTATGGTGAACTGAAACACATAGATCAGGATTATAGCTGTTTACCAATTCAACTCTTACATCATTGGATAAGGTGACATCTGAATTTCTTGTTGTCCTTACCTCTACATCATACTGGCTCAAGTAGTTGTAAAGCATTATCCCTACCTTTAAATTTATATCCTTCTCTATTAATTCATTACCAGAGGCCCCGTTATCACTGCCTCCATGACCTATATCAATCATTACTTTCACTATTTTCAAACCTCCAAAATAAAAATTATGCATAAACAGTTTATATTATTATATGGAGATTCTGATGAATCTGTGAAAAAACAAAGCCCTTGCAGAAGCAAAGGCTTATATCTAATATAATATTCTCTTATCTTCGACTCTTTTGGTAATCTTTTGCTGGTCGAAGCTATCTAATAAAGACATGGCATACTTTCTACTAGTACCCAACAAATCTCTAAACTCCCCTAATTGAATGGACCCATTTTGTATTATATAATCCTTAACACATTGTATAGCTTGATTATAGGAATCTTTAGCAAAAACAATCTCCTCGTCTAATTTCACTAGGAATCCCATACTAATAAGCGCATTATAAACCATTTGTATCTGATTTCTGTCAAACTTATTCTTCTCTATAATATCTGAGAACTTAGGAGGGTTAAATTTACTCTCATTATATATATCTAATAGAAAAACCTTTATCTTGCCTTGATTTTCAGTAAACACAACTTCAAAATCCGATTTAGCAACAAACTGGTTTTCCACCTTTATATAGTTATTTTGAACATAGTAGCCTAATATTGCATCATATAATTTAGGCTTTACAGCTTCAAAAAGCTTTGATTTGACTTCTTCTTTTGAGATGCCTGCTTTTAGAGGATTTTTACTGTGGAATTGAGTTAATATATTTTCAAACTGCTCTCCAACAACTTTTAGATACTTTGTATGAGCGTAATATCGATCTTCCCCTTGTTTAAATTCGACTGCCAGACATTTATCCTTCAAGGCCTCTAGGATACTCGTAAGACTATCATCTAAGAATCCTAACTGCTTTATAATTTCTTTCTTCTCGTAGAATTTATCACTATTTTGAAGTAAGAACTGATCCACAACTTCAATAGGGTCGCCTTTTTCTTTAATACTAAGTTCTTCCATTACATCTTCTTTATATCTCTTCCGTTTTGGAGGATTAGGGTCTAATATAGTTCCCCCTGCTATGGTGATCATGGGTGAATAGAATCTAATTACAAATCTATCTGACTTTTGACATGCGATTTTTTCTTCTAACCGCAGCTGCACAAATGCACTTTCACCAGGTTTAAGCTCGTCTCTATCCAGCAGTACAACTCTGCACATTATTTCAGAGGTTCCATGATAAAGTCTTAATCTGTCTCGATTATCAATTGTCATCAGTGCATCGTCCAGCATCTCCATTTTAGCATCTATCATCATAGTAGGCTCCATACTGCCCGGCCTAGAAAGCACATCGCCTCGATGAACCTCTCCTACAGATACATTGGCTATATTTACAGCCACTCTTTGTCCTGCATCCGCTTCCTTTACTCCACTTTCGTGAACTTGTATGGAGCGTATTCTGCTTTGCAGATTTGAAGGGTATAGTTCAATCTTATCACCCTCTTTTATGATTCCAGATATAAGAGTTCCTGTAACAATTGTACCGAAGCCCGGAACTGTGAATGCGCGGTCAATAGGCAATCTAAAATTCGCTGTTGTATCCTTTTGTTCTACAACTTCTGCAAGCCTATCAATCTCTGCAATCAGTTCATTCAGCCCACACCCTTTTACAGAAGATATAGGGATAATTTTTGCTTCTTCCAGAAAAGTACCCTCTACCTCAAGCTGTACTTGATCGGATATCATTTCTAGCCATTCGCTGTCCACCATATCTTTTTTTGTTAAAGCAATGATTCCTTTTTTTACTTTGAGAAGTTTTAATATATTTAAATGTTCCTTTGTCTGAGGCATCACACCTTCATCTGCTGCAATAACTAACACTACGATGTCTATGCCACCTATGCCAGCCAGCATGTTCTTGATAAACTTCTCGTGACCTGGTACATCAATAATTCCTGCTCTTTTGCCGCTGGGAAGATCAAAATAGGTAAAACCCAAATCTATAGAGATCCCTCTTTCCTTTTCTTCCTTTAGACGATCAGTATTGCGGCCCGTCAATGCCTTTATAAGTGTAGTTTTACCATGGTCAATATGACCTGCGGTTCCTATAATTACATTTTTCAATGTATTTCCCCGCTTTCCAGCTTTCCAGCCAACTTATTCCCACATAGTATTTCTTCCAGGGCTTCTGCTATAATGTCAAACTCATCCTCAAAAACGGTTCTTACATCTATTATAAGTCTGTCCTTATTGATTCTAGCAACAATGGGTGTATGATACCCTCTTAATGCTTCTTCCAGTCTATCTATTGAAAGCTCAGAGGTTATTAGTGAAATTGCTCTGGTAGGCATTCTATGCATTGGCATAGAGCCGCCTCCAACCTCTGAGAACTCATCAATAACAGCTAAACTGCATTTGTCACCTAGTTTCGTTGATAGCTTATTGTATAAGTTATCAGCCTTTGCATAAAGCTCTTCCATGCTTATTGTAAGCATTCTTAGTACGGGTATCTCCTTAATAGCTGCCTCCTCATCCAAATATAGCTTTAATGTCGCCTCCAAAGCGGCTAAGGTAAGCTTATCTATTCTCAATGCCCTTGTTAAAGGATTTTTACTCATAGCATCTATATATTGCTTCTTTCCAATTATGATGCCAGCCTGTGGCCCTCCAAGCATTTTATCGCCGCTAAAGGTAATTACATCCATGCCTGCCTTTACTGCGCTTTGTACTGTAGGTTCATAGGGTAAACCAAATTTCTGCAAGTCAAAAAGTACCCCGCTGCCTAAATCCTCAATTACAGGTATATTTAACTTTTTCCCCAGCGCAACCAGCTCCTCAGATTCTACCTCTTTTGTAAAACCTAAAATCCTATAGTTGCTTGTATGCACCTTCATCAAGGCTGCAGTTTTTTCATTAACAGCCTTTTCATAGTCAAAAAGGTGTGTCTTGTTTGTTGCTCCAATTTCCTTGAGAACCGCACCGCTTTCTGACATAACCTCTGGAATTCTAAAGGAGCCTCCTATTTCAACCAGCTGCCCCCTTGAAACGACTACTTCCATGCCTTTTGCCATAGTACTTAGAACCAACATGACCGCTGCTGCGTTATTGTTAACAACCATAGCCGCTTCCGCCCCTGTCAGCTTACAGATAATATCCTCAACATGGCTATATCTTGAGCCTCTTATGCCTGTTTCCAACTCAAATTCCAAGTTTGAATACCTGCAAGCAATGCTCCAAAGACTTTCCTTAATGTTATCTGAAAGCACAGCTCTACCTAAGTTTGTATGTAATACAACACCGGTTGCATTTATAACATTTACCAGCTTGCTATTCATAGCTTTATGTACCTTTGCAATGACTCCTCGAATAAGGTTCTCTTGAGTTGATGGTATCTGCTCTAAATCATCATCATTTGAGCTTAGTATGAGCTTCCTATACTCACCCAGAAATTCTCTTATGCAATCTACTACTACGCTTCTAGGATATCTAAGAGACATTTCATGTATCTCGTGCAGCTTTATCAGATCATCAACAGACGGTATACTGCTGAGAGCTTTCTGTTTATTATTCATCTCGTCCTCCTGAAATAACTACAATATTTCTATTGGATACTCTTTTTTTGCTTTTACCTTGCCAACTATTGCACATTCAGTTTTGTTGTTTTGCTTTAGAATCATCATAAGCTCTTCAGCCTTTGATTCAGATACTGAAAACAACAACCCCCCTGAAGTTTGAGGATCAAACATGATATCCTCAATATACTGAGGCACTTTGTTAATAAATAATAGTTTACCATCTAAGTGCTTTCTATTGTTATATGCACCAGACGGGATAATTCCCTGCTTAGCCAGCTCAACACTCTCGTTGATTATAGGCAGCAAATCAGACCAAATTTCTATAGTCGTGCTGCTTCCATCTGCCATTTCATAACTATGACCTAATAACCCAAAACCAGTTATATCCGTACAAGCATTTACACCCACTTGTGATGCAGCTTCTGCAGCATCTTTGTTGAGATAAGCCATAGTCATAACAGCGGCCTTCGCTGCAGTCTGTGAAGCAACATCAGCCTTCACTGCTGTATTGATAATACCTAATCCCAAAGGCTTTGTTAGTATAAGCAAGTCCCCTGGTTGTGCATTAGAATTGGGAGTTACTTTTTCTAAATCTACCATTCCCATTACTGAAAGGCCGAACTTTGGCTCATCATCTTCCACAGTGTGACCTCCCACAACGATAGCCCCTGCTTCCTTCACCTTATCAGCCCCGCCCTTAAGTATTTCTGATAATACACTTACGGGCAGACAATTGGGAAAGCAAGTAATATTCATAGCAGTGACAGGCTTGCCGCCCATGGCATAAACATCACTTAGTGAATTTGCTGCTGCAATTTGACCGAACATATATGGGTCATCCACAACTGGTGTAAAAAAGTCCAAGGTCAATATAACACCTCTGTCCTGATCTATTTTGTATACAGCCGCATCATCTGAAGTTTCCAATCCTACTATTAAGTTTTTATCCTCAAATTTTGGTAAATGACACAGAACCTGTGCCAAGGTCTCTGGACCCATTTTGGCAGCTCAACCGGCACTTTTAGTCATTTGTGTAAGTCGAGTGTTCTTACTATTCATAAGCTGCCTCCTTTCCTTGAAATATATATGATAGACAATTTCTAGTTTTACTGTCTTTCATTATAACATAACCAAATTTTAGTCTAAAGTGAATTATAATAAGTATTTTTCACACATATAATTTTGCACAGTATGAATTCAATTCGAGATGTCATATGCAAAACATATTGATTAATCTATGGTTACTAAGTCTTTCATATCTTTGTATTTTTCTTCTCCAATGCCACTGACATTGTTTAATTCTTCTATGGATTTAAAGCCTCCTTTGCTGCTTCTATATTCAACGATCTTTTGTGCAATAGAGGGCCCTACCCCCGGAAGTGCATCCAGCTCCTGCGCACTTGCCTTATTAATATTAAGTTTATTCTTTTTAATTGGTGAGGACGAGACCATTGTATTTTTGCTGCCTACATCTATTATTTCGCCTTTTTTGGGTACATATACCATATCTTCATCTGAAAGCTTCTGTGCCATATTAATTCCACTTACTTCTGCATCTGCTGTGACCCCTCCTGCCAACTTGATAGCGTCCTCAACCCGAGATCCCATAGGTAACGTCACATTTCTTACATCTTTCACGTTTCCACAAACATAAACGGTGATATTAGAAATTTCCTCCTTTTCCTCAATCTTATCTTCTTGAGTGTCCAAAGGCTCTTCCACCTCTGGAATCAAAACAACCTGGGTATCATATACCGTATTTTTGTACACAATGCCACATATGATTAGCAAAACTAGTATAATTGCAATAACATATTTCTTAAATCTCTCAAAATTGTAAATCATAATTACCCCTCCTAATATAGAAATTATATCATTACCTGTTTAAATATTCAACGAATTGCTGCTATATCTACTTTGCACATCTGGCTAAATGTAAAATGTTTAATGTAAAACATATACAATGATTTAAAATATCAATTATGGTATACTATATAGGCATATCATCTTTTTTAGAGTAATGGAGGACACTCAATGAAAAAACTTACGGCCTTTTTAATTGCTGCTTTTATTTTGTCATTAAATATAGCAGTATTTGCAGCTCCACCGCAGGTCTCAGGTCCAACAGCAATATTAATCGATTCTGAATCGGGCAGAGTATTATATGAGAAAAATGCAGATACCAAAATGTATCCAGCAAGTACGACTAAGGTTATGACTGCACTACTGGCTTCTGAATACAAGGACTTAGATGAACAGGTCACTGCCTCCCCTAACGTTGTTAAGATAGAAAGAGGGAGCAGTCAAATATATATAAATCCAGGTGAAGTACTTACCATGAGACAGCTATTATATGCACTTATGCTGCCCTCAGCAAATGATGCGGCCATAGCAATAGCGGAACATCTAGGAGGCAGCATTGATGGTTTTGCCACACTAATGAACGAAAGAGCCCAAAGTCTAGGTGCAGTAAATACACACTTTGTAAATCCCAATGGCTTACATGACGACAACCATTATACAACTGCACGAGACTTGGCGCTTATTGCAAGAGACGGAATGAAAAACCCAGTTTTTAGAGAGGTCGTCAGCACCTATCATTACGAGATACCAGCTACAAACCTCCAAGAGGCACGAAATTATTTGACCAACAGCAATAAGCTGATTTCCAAGTTTAATAATAAATATAAGTATGAATATGCTATAGGCATCAAAACTGGCTATACCACTAAATCTCAACACTGCTTGGTAGGTGGTGCCACGAAGGATAATCTAGAGCTTATAACAGTAGTACTGGGAGATACAAAAGACTTTATGTATCCTGATACCATTGCAATGTTTGAATATGGCTTTGCAAATTTTAAAAAGCTTGAGCTTTTGAAAAAAGATATGATTGTAACTACTGTAAGTATTAAAAATGGTGATAGAAAGTTAAACCTGCTTGCTGCAGAGGATTATTTATTAACAGGCAAAGAAGAAGAATTAGAAGAGATTCAGAAAACGAAGGTTGTTACAATGGTTGAAGGGGTTGAAGCTCCTGTAAAAAAGGGTGATATCCTTGGTACAGTAACATATAACTTTGAGGACAATAAGCAAAAAACAATTAATCTAATTGCAGAAGAAGATGTGCTAAGCACAAGGCTTATGGACAAGATTTCAGAAGCCAATAAGAAAATCAAATGGTGGCAGATCGCCTTAATAATTGTAGTGCTCTTCCTAGCATGGAGAACACTAGTAACTTATAGGAAATTAAAACGAAGAAAACGCGGATTATATTTAAATATCCGAAAAAGATATTAAAAAATCCCGATACCTTGCAAGGTATCGGGATTTTTCTGCTATATATATGCAATAACTTCTATTTCGACTTGTACATCTTTTGGCAGTCTCGCTACCTCAACACAAGAACGAGCAGGTTGTAAGGCGTTGAAGTACTCTCCATAAATCTCATTTATTCTAGGAAACTCATTCATATCCTTAATAAATACTGTTGTCTTTATCACATTCTCTAGCTTGCTTCCAGCTGATTCCAGCAATACCTTCAAGTTTTCCAGTACTTGTCTCGTTTGCTGCTGTACTCCCCCTTCAACTATTTGCATAGTTTCAGGTACTAAAGGAATCATACCGGAGGTATAAATCATATTGCCAAGCTTAACTGCTTGAGAATATGGGCCTATAGCTGCAGGAGCTTTCGTAGTTGCAATTATTTCTTTCATTTGATTTCACACCTCTCCTTATATTTCTACTCTTATTTCATCTAAATAATTATAAATAGTATATCTAGATACACATAGCACTTTTGCTACATAGTCTATTGCGCCCTTAACAAGGAATACGCCTTGTCCTTCAAGCAGCTGCACTACGTGAACCTTATCTTCCTTACTTAAGAAAGCTACTGGCTTGCCCATGGACTCCAGCATCTTATCAACTATTCTTGCAAGTACATCATTTATTGTATCTTCTGAACCGCTGCCCTCTGCACTTACAACATTATATTCATCATTAATATATGTAATTTCACTTATTAGATTCTTCATAACAGTAAACTCAGAAATATCAAAGTTTATACATAAAAAACCTATCAGAATACCTTGCTCATCCTTTATGTACATAGATGTCGATTTTAGAACTCTTCCATCCTTCGTTTTCTTTAAATAATTCACTTTATTATTATCGAAATTGCCTTTTCTGAGGTCTGCTAGGCCATATTCGCTCATTGGACCGCCTACAATTCTGTTTGTAACATGTCCATTTGCGATTGCGACAATAGATTTGTCTGGATTTCTGACATCATGCAGCACTACCTCACAGTTTTTTCCGAAGGTGTTCGCTATTCCTTCAACCAAATGCACCATGTTTTTTAAAACTGGGTGTAAATCTTCATACATAATATTCCCCTCCTACAATATAAACACACCAAAACCCCTCACCTATAGTTTTGCATTAATATGAGATAGGTGAGAGATTCTGATGTTTATTACTTATACTAATCCTCGTTTTGTACTGGAATATCCTTTGCATCTACCCAAATTCTCTCTAGGTTATAAAATTCTCTTTCCTCAGCATGGAATAAATGAATGATAATGTGATTAAAATCCATCAAAATCCATCTTCCACCTCTAAAGCCTTCCTTATGATAAAGCTTATGACCATCAAGCTTCATTTTCTCTTCCAATTCATCTGCCATTGCTTGTACTTGAGTAGTAGAGCTTCCAGTAGTAATTATAAAGTAGTCAGACAAAGTTGATATTTCATGTATATCAAGTAATCTTATATCCTTAGCTTTCTTACCTTTTAATAATTCAACCGCCTTATTTGCCATTTCTGTTGATTCAGTGTACATTTAACTTCCTCCTATAAACTCAGTAGAGCTTAATTTGCGTTTGTTTTTTAGGCCGCAGTGCCGTTGAAAAACATTTACGCAAAGTTAGCTATACTGTGTTTTTTCATTTTTGTTCTCAGCAGAGTTTAGTTTACGTTTGTTTTTTAGGCCTTTAGTAACCTTGAAAAACATTTACGTAAAACTAACTATACTGTGTTTTTTCATTTTGTTCTGTCGTTTCCGATTATTATTGTTATATCAAAATCATAACTAGGATTTATATCAGAATCAATAATATTTAT
>JARBUB010000236.1 GCA_029239905.1 Clostridia bacterium | reverse complement strand
GATTGAAACTGCTTTTTACTGTTATGATATTTACTTCCGGCTTTTCCGTTTAAGTATTGTACATAAAAGCTTTTCAACCTTTCAATGTCCTTAGTCCATATTGCGATATGTTCAATTTTCATACATTCACCTCCTTAATGTTTAATTCTTGAAAACACTAGTTTGACTCCAAATCAGTTTCGAAGCTTTTACTTTTACTTTTAAAATCAAACTCTGCAATAATAACACTTGCCAATAATAGGACAGCCCCTATATACCCCTTCGCTGTTAAAACTTCATTTAGAAATACAAATGCAAATACAGCTGAAAATACAGGCTCAAGGGATAATATCAGTCCTGTGTGCGTCGCGCTTGTATATTGCTGGGCTGTAGTTTGTACAATATAGCCAATTGCGGTACAGAGAATACTCAAAGCTAATACTGCAAACCAGGACAAATTTGATTCCGGCAGCTTTATAGTTTCAGTGAACATTGAAAACACAACACTAAAAAGTCCAACAAATCCAAGCTGAATAACACTAAGTGCAATTGAGTCAACCTTTTGCGTATAAACACCGGTTACTATGATATGTACAGCAAACAGCAAAGCACAAAAGATGCAAAGCAAGTCGCCGCCCCCCACTTGCAGTTGGTCATTTAGTGTCAATAACGCAATTCCAATGATTGCCAGGCAAACACCGGCAATCAGCTTTATTTCAATTTTATGTTTTAGAAACACAACAGAAATAATAGGTATAAAAACAACAGACAGACTTACTAAAAAACCTGCATTTGAAGCGGTTGTATATTCTAGTCCGAAAGTCATTGAAATGAACACACCAAATAATATCAAAGCTAAGATCAATGCGTATTTTACTGTTTTCTTATCCGTCTTTAAAATATGCCTGTAGAAAACAATTGCAGATACACAGAATGCTATTACGAAGCGCAGGGCTGTTAAATTAAATGGTTCCAAAACACCAAGTCCGATTTTGGTAAGCATATAGGATGCTCCCCAGAAAACGGTTATCATAAGCAGCATTAAATCTGCTCTTATTTGTTTATTCACAGCTTGCACCTCCTGAATTATCTATCAAATATAAGTGACTTCACTACTGCAAAATATTCTCTGATATAACAATTTGGCAATATCGAAATCGGTGTCGTTGATGGCAGGCCATAAGGGATGAATCCGTTCCGCCTTGCCAGTAATTTCGACCTAAACATGTGAAAGTCGTTGGTCACTATAAGAATTCTTGGATTTTCTATATTATCCTGCAGCAATATTTCTCTGGTGTTTTTGAAATTTTCCATAGTGCTTGTTGAGGTTTCTTCTTTTATTATTCTAGCTTCGCTTACACCTTGATCCAAAAGATACTTTTTCATGGCTTCCGCTTCCGTTATTTTCTCCCCTGTTCCTTGACCCCCAGATACTATAACAACTGCATCGGGATTACTGTTTAAATATTCAACACCTTTTTCCATTCTTTTTTGTAATGCCAGAGAAATTTCTTCTCCTCTGAGTCCTGCACCTAGTATCATTAGGTAATCAACTTCTGCATGTGCCTCTGACTTTACAGAAAAAATGATGATACTCTCAATAAGAACAAAGGTTATAATCAAACTGATCATTGTAAGCTTCAGAATTCCTTTTATCCATCTGCTGCGTATAGTCAAATCAAACCACCTGTATTCTCTGTTAAGAAATATAAAAACCACAATAAGTCCGACTATACCCGGAACCATAACCCCTGTGTTTACCCCATCTATAAATATAGCTACAATAATAGTGTCTAAAATTCCGATGATACCAAGTAATATAAATATCTTATTCTTCAAGTCACTATTGTCCTTTCATTCTCTATTCTTTATAGTAATAGACTCAGTGCAAGGCACTGTCATTGATGTAAAAACTATTAGCCGATGCTGTGTCACCTGAGGGAACTATGACCGAAGGATCTAAATATCCTTCACTTCATTCAGAATGACAAGGGCTAGAGTATTTTCTGATAGGCAACTACATCCAGCCATTGATTGAATTTGCTTCCAACTTGCTTATAATGAGCGCATTTTTCATAGCCATTACGTTCAAAAACTTTGATGCTCTTTTGGTTCTCACCGCATATGGTAGCCACTAAAACATGAAAGTCGTTTTGCTTGGCAAATTCTTCTATATATTTGACTGCAAGGCTGCCGACGCCTGCACCAATATGATCCGGTTTTAAATATACTGTCACTTCACCCGTCCTGTCATAAGCTTCACGACTTTTATGCTGCGTCAAAAGAACATATCCGATGATAACTTTATCCAGCAAAATGACAAAGGTCTTATATTTAGGATTATGAAAGAAAATTAAGCTGCGCATTGCTTCTTCTGTTAACGGTTTTGCATGAAAAGTGGCCGTGGTGTATAAAACATAATAGTTATAGATATTCAGCAAATCCATAATATGTTCTTCCCCAGCTTCACGAAATATAAACTCAGACATTCTATCATTCACCTCCATAACGCTTTTTCTATGTGATGTTATTCCTTCATTGCTTCAAAATAAAATCGATGCCCCATGCTCTCTACATATCCGTCTTTTTCAAGCTTTTGCTGTAGTTCAAATAGCTGATCAAAACACCTCTCCACAGAAAAATCAGGGAACTCCCACTCAATAATTCTAGCAAAGAAAACAAGTGCTCCGATATCATAGAACCGAATACGCGGAAAAAATTCATGCTGATTAATGACATTAAACCCTGCCTCTGTAAGTTCCTTCACTGTGTTTTCCAGATTAAAATTCATATCAATGATGCTTGGATATTCTCCTAACAACAGCTTTGATAGCTCTTTGTTGTTTTTGCCGCCGACTTGCTGTGTTACAAATTTACCACCTTGATTTAAAATCCTGTGCACTTCCTTTGCACAAAATGATTCATGTCTATTAATAATTAAATCAAAGAAATTGTTTTCAAAGGGAAGCATTTCGTCATTGTCAACCGCGCTGATCTCTATTCCATGACCTGGCAAAACCATTTTACATAATTCTATATTTGGTGGGTAACTCTCAGTAGCAAAGGTTATACCTGCTTCAGGCTGAAGAGAAAGCAAAAACTCTCCCCCACCAGTACCCATATCAAGCATTTTTTTGTTTCCCATCAGCGCTTTCACGGTTCCCGTATAGTCCCAGGGCAGCGCTTCTTCCGTATACCTTTTACTTATGTAAGAAAAGTCCCAACCTTTAAAAGACTGATTCTCTTCATGTTTCCATATTTTCATACATTCCGCCTTATTCACTTGGACCGCTCCTTTTTATTCCCTATAATTAATTTCCTTCAAGGAAGCTGCATGCTCATAATCACAAGTCTCATTATTGTATAAAAATTGAACACCGTCTATCCACTGTCCTTGATATTCTCTTTGCAGCATTGTTTCAATGAGTCGAGTCTCTGTAATCGTACCTCCGGAGGACCCCTGCATATAAAGCATCGTCCATGTCTTACCCACTAATTTTTCATAATCAGTAATTCCTTGATTTATTGCAGACTCCTTTAAATTAACAATTGCTATTTTTTTCTTCTCAACCTCTTCTATTCGTATAATTTGAATAGGAAGATTATCGAAATATACTTCCGACAACGCATTTGCAAGTATCTCCAGTTTTCTCTTTAAGGCTGTTTCTTTTGGTATATAGATGTAAGCCTCTATTCGCTTTTCGTAGGTATAACTGTCCGCCGTATATAAAGGATAAAGATGATCCTTATCTCTAAAAGCTGCTTTCATGAGCTCCTCTATTCTCAAATCCTGTATTTTCACTGTATTGTTCAAATCACTAATAGTACTTTCTAAAGCTGTCTTCTCTTCTTTTAATGCAGCGACTTCCTTGATCAGCATATCATTTTCATTCTTTAATGAGGTCGAACATCCTGTAATGATCAGACTTAAAAGCAAAATGAAACAAAACAGCTTTATGCATCTCTTTTTCACTCCATTCACCCCATTATATAGATTATTTGCCACTAAAATAACGCTTATTAAGTCACTAATATAGTATTGATATTTCTAAAGTATATTCTACTTAATACATTAAAAACCTTCCAATATTCATCCAAATATTGTTTTAACTAAAAAGTACAGAGCAAAAGCTATATACGCTTCCGCTCTGCACTTAAGCAATTTCGAAATCTATTTAACTGTTTTAACTACAGGCACCCATATCTCTACAGATTTAGTATCTTCAGGGTAAACTTCTAATTGTGGTCCTTCAGCAGCCTCATACTCTGATGTTGGAAACCATTCAGAGAATATCCTTTTCCAAAGGTTTTGAACAACATTACCAGATTCTTCTACAGAATGGAGCTTTTCAGAAAATATAACCCACCTTGATGCCGGAATTGTAAGAACATCTAAATCCTTAGGTATTTTAGCGCCAGGGGGTAATAAGGTATAAATGATATATTTGTTTCTGTACGAACCATCATTCTTAAAGTCGTAGACAGCCGCATTTAACAATTTGCCGCTATAAGGCTCAAATCCCGCTGCTTCACATATCTTTTGATATGTTCCATCCTCTTGAAAATCAACCCAAAAC
>JARBUB010000024.1 GCA_029239905.1 Clostridia bacterium | reverse complement strand
AATGCGGATAATGAATGAAAAATTCCATTAAAAATCCCTGGTATTATACCCATTTCACGACTGAATCTTAAAGAAAGTATAATTGCCCCAATACCTTCTAAAAAGAAGGTGCCAATTAAAATATGCTTTGCTAAGCGCACGACCCCACCAATTTGAATGCTGCTTAAAGATTCCTTTAAAAGACCTCTCTCTCTTATTCCAATCCTTTTGTGCAGCACCAGCAAAAACATCGTTGCAATGATCATAAAACCCAAACCACCAACTTGAATAAGAACTAATATTACACTCTGACCGAATACCGAGAAATGACTATAGGTATCATACACTACCAGCCCGGTAACACAAGTTGCAGATGTAGAGGTGAAAAGTGCGTTTATAAAGGGTGTAAACTCGCCACTTCTTGAGGAAATTGGCAGCGATAAGAGCAGTGCGCCAATCATTATAATTATAAATAAGCCAAGAGTGCTTAACTGAGCATAAGTAAAATTAAACTTCGTTTTCAATTGCATTTTGCACAAACTCCTTTACGATATTAAAAAGCCCGTCCATTTCATTCTTGTATAATATGACCTTATCAAAATTAAACTCGTTATAAAGCTTCAAGTTATTCTGACTGTTGCATAATGCAATCACATGTGAGATGCCATAAATTTTAAGTCCAACGGATGCCATCATTAAATTATCTACATCTTTATATGACAATGCTAGTAACGATAAGTATTTTTTCTCAGCACCAATATCATTAAAATCTGTTATTGCCTCATAAATATGGTTTTCCGAGTTGCAATAATCTTTCACCAACTTAGCTAATTCATTATCTCCGTATATTAATATCACCTTTGGTTTTGTCTCTTTTGTAGCTGGATATTTATCAGAGAGACATTCATTTGATGGGTAAGAATTATTATTCACTAAGAAAGTGTCGACTTTATCCATTGCATAATAGCCAAGCAATAAAAAAACTATAACCATGAAAACTACCATAAAAGTCAAAGAATCATCTCCCTTCTATCATAGTTTAAGGCTATAGTTATAAATTTTGTGTTAATACTTTCTCATTCGCATTAATATTGTGTTAAGAATTTATAGTATTATATATCAGTTTCCCATACCCACGGGAATCCGCTTTTGAAATTCAGCTTCTTTGTACATAGCTTCACCATCTAATAATGATGATGATTTCCCTTTAAGATGTTCATCAAAGAAGGCCAAGGAATAAGCATTCACAATCTTAATGCATTCCAGAGAATCAACGGTGCCAACTCCAAGCATTCCAGAAAGCAAAGGTGATATTCTTGGAAGGTCTGTAAAATTCAAATGTCCTGAGTCCTTTATACATAAGGAGTATGCTGCATCTGTCGCATTATTGAAGGCATTTATATTAGGCAGATAAGCCGTTTCTTTTGCTTCCGGTTCATTAAATAAGGAACCATACATCAGTAGGAGGGGCTTGGTAAAGCTTTTATCAGTGATTGTCTCTTTATTATTACTATTGACCCCGGTGATATCCCCTATCATGGTTCCATCAATAACGATGGCCGCTTTGACATCATCTCGTTCTCTGGAAATTTGTGCAGATGCAGCACCACCTAAAGAATGACCGAAAAGTCCTATATTAGCCAAATCCATATGTCCATTTAACATTGTCCCTGCCGCTCCAAGATCCCCCGCTTTCAGACTATCAATTACAAGATTTATATCTGCTGTTCTCAAATCCAGCCATTCATGAGTAATTTTGAAGGTTTCATCAATAGGAAGACTGTCTGTTTGAACCTTCATAGCATTGTTAAGGAACTCCATGCTTATGGGAGCACTCTTTCCATCTGCGAAAGAAGTATAAAATGCTTGATAGGTATGATCAATGCTGGCGACAATGTAGCCATGACTTGCTAATTCCCTGAAGGTAGAGGCGTTGCTCATACGTACCCCAAAGGCACCATGGGAAAATATCAGTACGGGATATTTTTGCTGCGAAGTTGAAATCGGAGCACCGTTTATATCATATTCAAATTTGTCACCAGTTTTATCCGAGGGATACCAGAATTGCACTGCAATTTTACGGTTTTCTCCTTTCTCCTTGGAAAGTGTCTCGATACGATTGTTATCTGTAAAATCACTTACTACAGTACCCACATTAAATTTACCTGTTGGTTCTGGAAGTGAATAGAATGGTATCACTACGGTTGGAACTAATACAGCTATGATTAGCATCAGCAAAGCAAATATCCGACCTACTCCCGCTAACACCCTACGCTTCGGCTGATCCGGATTATGATGGAATATCCGTACAATGGTAACCAGAAAAGTAGTGATGGTGAATATATAAATTGGTATAAATCTCAATCTAACAGGTTCATTGTCAATAAATAAGTGAAGTATTAGAAAAACGACTGATGCTAAAGGCATAAAGTCAAGGAACCTCGGTACTTTCTTGACAGGTAATAACGCCCATACAAGAACTGGAATATTTGCTAATATAATAAGTATCTCTAAAATTGTCAACATAATGAAAACCTCCTAATATGTTATTTCATATACCCATTTTAAGGGTTAGGAGGTTTTCGCACAACTATCCAGAGTAACAAGTTAAGTCATAATGCCCTATGACTTAGGTCATATATGTTTATTTTCAATCGCAAATAATGTTAACTTACTGCGATCATCTACTTCCAGTTTCGCATAAAGATTGCTGATATAATTTTTAACAGTTCCTTCAGAGATGTAGAGTTTCCTCGATATTTCTGAATTGGACATTCCCTTTCCAACAAGTTGAAGAACATCCCTTTCACGGCTGGTAAGCTCTTCTGCATACTTTGGCTCTGAAGTTGTATTATTTCGAGCTGGTTCCTTCATCGTCCCTGTAATATGGGCAATTACCTTTGCAGCAATTTCAGGCTGCATGATGGAGTTTCCGTTATAAGCGTCTCGAATGGCACTGACCAGTTTGTCTGATGAAAGATCTTTGAGAAGATAACCCACTGCGCCGTTTTTTAACGCGTCTATAATAAACTCATCATCATCAAAGGTAGTCAAAATTATAACCTTAATATCAGGATACTGCTGCTTGATAATTCCTGTACATTCCACACCGTCCATAACAGGCATCCGTATATCCATTAATATTACATCAGGCTGTGTATCAGCTATTTTATCCAGGGCATCCCTTCCATTTTCAGCCAGATCAACTACCGTCAAATCCTGTTCTAAATCTAATATAGTCTTAAGTCCCTCTCTCATCAGACGTTGATCGTCTGTTATCAATACTCTTATTTTCATGTTCTACACCGCCTCATAAGGAATTGTTATCATTGTTTTAAACCCTTTACCTTGAGAGCTTGAAAACTCAACAGTTCCATTTATACTTTCAATCCGCTCCCTTATTCCCTGCATTCCATAACCCTTTTTTATATTTGCACAGCCAATGCCGTTATCCTTCATATGTAGCTGAAGAGTATTCTCCTCTTTTCTTATGTCAATTTGAATTTCACTAGCCTGACCATGCCTTATAGCGTTTGTGATACTTTCTTGCATAACCCTGAATAAGGCTACTTCAATCTGAGAAGAAAGTAAAATATCATCTGGCAGAAGATTGTTTAAAGCAATATTCACTTTTGTGTTGTCCATAGTTTCATTAATTATCGAAGTAATAGAAGCAAAAAAAGACTTGTCTTCCATAGCCTGAGGTCTTAATGCCTTGATGCTACGCTTTATATCATTAAATCCACTTCTAGATAAGCCTTGTGCTTTTTCCAGTTCAGCGGGCAGTCTCGAAGGATCCATTGATGCCAGCTTTTTACATGCTTCCAGTTGAACAATCAATGTTGTCAGCGTATGAGCAAGGGTATCATGGATTTCCCTCGCCATCCTTGTTCTTTCCTTTTCTACGGTCAGCTTCTGCACCGCTGCGGAATTTTCAATAAGCTTCTTATAGGCTTGTTCCAGCTCAGCATTTATATGAGCCAGCTTTTCCTTTTCATGTACCTGCATTTTTACAAGATAGCTCATACCCATAACAAAGGCGATAGATACTCCATAGGAGAAAAATATGGGAATAATGGACTTTATGATGTCATCAAAACCATTTCTTTGTCCGTGAGCAAAAAATAAGGATGCGAAGTAAACAGCTACTGGTAATATGGAATATGTAAAAGGATGTATGATTATTGTAGATGATATACAAATAAAAAAGAAAAGCATATTGATGTCATTTTTATCAAAGAAGCCTACCCAAACAATCAACAGTATTTCAAGTGCAATACTTATCCACACATATTGGATTGGCTTTTTTCGTGCTATCAAATAGTAGTCTCTAGAATAATTAACAAAAGTCAAAAGTAAAACAAGAGGTATCAGATAAGTCAACTTATCAAAATCATTGTTGATTATTAATAATACTACAGCAGAAATATAGGTAAATAGTTTTATCCTATTCGTAAAAGTTCTGACTTGCCAAGCATTTGCCATAAAACCCTCCAGTAAAAACATTTTGAAGTATAAAATAATATTATCATAATGAAATTGTATATTCAATTTATGGGTAAATACGGTAAAGCTAGAACTAGTCGGCTTTTCCTATTCCAAGAAAAATGATAAAGGAACTTTCGTAAGAAAGTTCCTTTATCATTAACTAATTCTTGACCTGTTCAAGCATTTTTATAATCTCTTTTATGATTAGCTTTGGTTCATAGTATGCCATGTAAGTGAATGAGTTCTCTGACTCTACAATTTTGCTTTTACTTGATAATGCAGCCAATTGCAATTGATCTTCTAATGCTGCTTCAGTCACTGCTTGCATCAATGGATCACTACTTTTGGCACCATCTATTCCTGAAATAATAATTGTTAATGGTATATTTTTTTTGCTGCCCATGTATTCACTAACCTGCTGGCTGCTGGTCAACCACTCCTCGAAGCTTCCATCCTTATTAAGTTTGCTATCTTCCTCAAAGTACTGCTTCAATTGTGCATCATACTGTTCCTCATTTAAATTTGGGTAAAGCCTCAAGTATTTTTCTTTTTGGCTCTTGCTCCAGCTTCTTGGATCAACCATAATGATTCCTGAAACTTCTTTGGGATATTTAGCAACAAACATTCTTAAATTTTGTACACCAAATTCACTTCCTACAAGTATATATGGAGGCCTTATCTTCGCCTTTTTTAATAGAGCATGCAACTCCACAGCCTTCTGCTCGCTTGTTCTATTATAGGGACTTTTCTCACTTTTCCCCAGTCCTGCTCGATCATAAATCACCGTTCTAGTATGTTTTTGTATTTCAACAGCAACTTGGTTCCAATATTCTGAGGTCTCTCCTGTGGCAGATTCAAAAACCACCGCTGGCTTTCCCGCTCCCTCTGATTTTATATATAAAGAATATCCTCCCAAATCAATGTTTGAATCTATGGGCATATCCTTACTCATTCCAACCCCTGCACCCAAAAACAATGCACATATTATAATAGCCCCTACTAAAATCACTGAAACCATAATGATAAGCTTTGACTTCTTACTATGGCTCATGATTGCCAGCAGTCTTTCTTTTAAGCTTTTTTTCTCTTCGCACATGGTTGCCTGCAGTACCCCTATGGGATATTTATGTTCTGCCACAACAGATATTAAGGTGTCACCATAGTCTTGTTTTTCTTCTGTGTTAAGATTCTTAATCACTGCTTCATCGCAAGATAATTCACAAGCGTGATTGATTTCCTTTTTAATAAAATACATGAGTGGGTTAAACCAATGAACTGATGCAATGATCATGGTCAGCCATTTCACTCCAATATCAAAACGTCTAAGATGTGTAAGCTCATGAAGGAGTATGTTCCTAAGCTGACTTTCCGTGAAATCAATATCAGGGATCATAATACAAGGCTTCAATAACCCAATTAACAAAGGGGTAGTAATGTAGGGATTACGTACGAGCTTCACATTCTTTCGCCTATTTAGCAGGGTGACTAATATTCTATTTTGTTCTTCACCAGGGACCTTATTTGCCTTTTTTAACTGCCCCCTAAAACGTACATATCCAGCCAAATTAAGAGCAAGAGTTATTATCATGCCCAGTAGCCAAAGGTATAAAGTGTACTGGCTAAATAAATCTCTGAAATACCTACTGTGATCAGTATCTCCATTATATACACCATTTTCTGCATTTTCTTGGACACTTGGTATAGATGAATTAGAAATAGCTTTACCAGTCATTGATTGAACTTCCCCCTGAAAGGCAGCAACCACTGGTACCCGATTGCCATAAAACAATTCATTAATAATACTTGCCTCGAAAGATAATGGTAGTGCCAACCTTAGGAGTACCACCATCCATATATAGTATTGAAGGGACTTAGAGAATCTGTTTTTTATAAAAGGCTTCATTGCAAACAATATTAGTGCAAGAATACTGCCTGATAGGGAAAGTGAAAGTATTAGTTTCATTGCTTCACTCATCTTTATCGCCTACCTTAAAAAGATTACGAAGGTCCTCTATATCGGAAGCATTAAGCTTTTTGCTTCCTAATAGGGATGCCACAAGATTCTTCGCACTGCCGGAGTACAGCCTGTCAATTAGACCTTGGGTAGTATATTCATTATATTCAGCTTCACTGACCAAAGGTTTATAAAAGAATACATCTTTTTTAGTCGCTAAAACAACTCCCTTTTCACAGAGCCTGCGAAGTAATGTTTTTATAGTTGAGGTTTCCCAATTGCTCGTTTTCTCCAGTGTTTTTCTAATGTCAGCAATAGGAAGTTCACAGTTCGCTTCCCATAATACTCGCATTACTTCAACCTCGGAGTCTGTTATCTTCGAAACCAACATGTTCATATCCCGCCCTTTCCTTCAGGTTACTTTTGTAACCTTATAAATAGTTTACGCTTGTAACCTGCGAAAGTCAATATACAATTTAGTATATATTTTCCAAGTTCGGTGACACATAAGAAACTATTAAAACAAGAATAAATGCCAGATATAACTCTTCGTCATATCTGGCATTTATTCTTTGCTTATGCGTATTTCTTCTTTTCCTTCTTTGCCTTGTCCGTTTTTGGCTTTTTCTTGTCCTCGCTCTTTGGTTTTGGATTTTTATCTCCCATGATATTCCCTCCTAAATTATTTAGATTAATTACCACTAAATCTTAACATTACAAAGGTTTACATGTTAACCTCACTCAGCTTGAACAGCTTTATTATATTATACAGCAAGTTTGAAAGGTTTTCTAGGATATATTTCAAATAAATCTATTTTTTCCCATATAAGCATCACGGCTTCCACATTGAATTGTTTTCTTAGCATAGTCCCTGCTATTTCTTCATAAAAGCTATCTTATTCTCTTTTGCGAAATCTTCGAATGTCCTTGGCTTTTTTCCTGTCAGCTTATAAAACTCCTCTGTGACGTCTTTAGCAGTACCCAATCTTGTCATAAAGTAAAGTGCTACAGTTACATTGACATAGCTTTTATCAAGTCCACGTTTTTTAATATAATAGCTTCTATATCTTAAATATCCGGGCTTAGCATATGTAATTTTTCTACCAGTAATTTTACTTAATATTTCTGCTACTTGATAGTAGTCTAAAGCCTCAGGTCCCGTAATGGTGTGAGCAGTATTTCTGTATTTCTCAGGTTCATGAAGTATCGTTGCTATGGACAGTCCGATATCCGATGCATCAATAAAGCTTGTCTTGCTTTTTCCTGCAGGCACAAAAATTTTATCGCATTCTCTAACTTCTACGGAATGAATGCCTGATACATTCTGCATAAAAAATCCTGGACGTATATGAGCATAAGGAATTCCTAAACTTTCTATGTATTTCTCAATTTTATGATGCGGAGGTATTGTATTGTTTTCAACACCCATCAAGGATAAAAAGGAGATCAGCTTAATATTTCTTGACTTCATAGCATCTATGAAAGGGTACAAATCCTGTGGTTTGCCAAGGTGAGGCGGCCTCATAAGAAATACCCTGTCCACATTATTCAAAGCATTATGATAAGTATTTTGATTGGTAAAATCAAATTCAACTGCATCGACGGCGTCACCAAACATGTTTTTAAGCTTTTTAGTGTCTGTTCCTGCTGCTACTATCTGCTCGCCTAATTTTAAAAGTTCTCGTACAACATAAGTTCCCACATTGCCAGAAGCCCCTGTTACCAATATCTTCATAATTATTTCTCCTCACTTAGTATGTTATTTGCTTTCTTAATTAATTCAATAAATGCACTAAATTCTTTTGACCCCATCTTTTCTTTGAGCCTCTCCATGGTTCTAAAATACTCATTATACGTTGATTCAACTAGTTCTATTCCCTTTTGCGTTATTGAGACTGTATAGCTTCTGCCATCCGTAGGTGATGGTATTTTGATTAAATAATCCTTTTTAACCAAGGAGTTAATCATAGATGTTACGGAAGGCTTGGCTATTTTAAAAAAGTGACTTAGCATCAGAGGAGTAATAGGAGCGTTGTATCGTTGTGTAAATATCAGTGCGCCCATTTCACTAGATCTGATGGGTATATCCCTCTTACTATTCATCTGCAAGCGGCAGAACATTGCTATTGCATCTGCGCTCGTATCAATATCATGATTCATTTTGCACCTCCAGCTAGTTATGTTTCGAAATGCATATAGTTAGTCTGACTAACTATATATTATGATAAAAGTAATTGGTTGTCAATTTTTATTTGCGGCTTTTTATAAAAGGAATTAAAAAACTCTTGTTACTAGACGCATTCCATAGTAACAAGAGTTTAAAAAATACTTTTAAAATTGATATGCACTTCTCAGCATCTTGATTTCTTCAGCGTAACCGGATAATTCATTAGGAGTCTCCAAAAAGAAAGGCAGATGCCGCAATCTTGGATGATTGATAATCCTAATAAACGCATCTTTTCCAATATGGCCTTCACCTATTTTTTCATGGCGGTCTTTATGGCTTGCAAATGGGTTCTTGCTATCATTTAAATGAATTGCATATAGCTTTTCAAGCCCTATAATACTATCAAACTCATTTAGGACGCCATCAAGATTGCTGACTATATCATAGCCTGCATCGTAGACATGGCAAGTATCAAGACATATTCCTAATTTATCTGAAAGGTTAACTCCACTTATTACCTCTTTTAATTCTTCAAAGCTGCGACCTACTTCAGTTCCTTTACCAGACATTGTTTCCAGCAGCACCTTTGTAGTCTGATCTGGTCTTAGGATTGTATTGAGCAAATGTATAATATATTTTGTTCCGGACTCTATCCCCTGATTCACATGATTCCCCGGGTGAAAATTATAAAAGTTGTTAGGCAAATATTCCATTCTTTCCAAGTCGTCAGCCATGGTTTCTATTGCAAACTGCCTTGTGCTCTCATCAGCAGAGCAAGCATTCACCGTATATGGTGCATGTGCCAGTATAGTGGCAAACTCATTCTCCTTTGCTAACTTCAATAATGCTTCTACATCTTTTGGGTCAATTTTTTTTGCTTTACTTCCCCTAGGATTACGAGTAAAAAACTGAAATGTATTTGCTCCAATCTTAAGAGCTTCTTTGCCCATGGCTTCATAACCCTTAGATGATGACAAATGACAACCTATATTTAACATAATTACTTCCTCCATTACTATGCTCTTCATATTATTATCTCATAATATTGATATATTACATTCATGATATAAGACAAAGCTTATAATGATTACCTTCAGCAAGGTATTTAATTCTTCATTATAATAAAAATCCCCAGAGCTTCAGCCCCAGGGAACATAAACATACTCATATATTACTATGAAAATACTTCACTCCGTTCAATACAACCTCACTATAATGTTATATCTAGTTATCTATGTCTTTTAAAACACTGATAGCAACTGTTTTATCAATCTCTGTTATAAGCTTTTTATATTCATCCCAATTACTTATTTTCTCAATGCTTCTTCCAAATAAAATCATTTCAAGATTTCTTCTGATTGCATGAATATTCTTGTACTGAATATTGGTCGGGTCCTTGCTGATTAATTCAAGTGTCAATCTTAAGCTTTCAAGAACTTTTGCCTCATCATAATGCTTATCTAATGTCTCTGTATTAGATGCAGCAACCTCAATTCGTGTTGGTTCTTCTTCATTTAAGCCATTCTTAATCAATGTTTTTGTGTATCCGACTAAGCAATTGTTGCCTTGGCATTCTCCACAGCTACCTGCTCCCAGACAGATTTTTTCAATATTTTTTTTAACTTGGTGGTAGTAATTATATAGTTCTCTAGAACTTCTGACAAATGAAGTTTCTCGTCCTTGACGTCTTCTTATCATTGTCGGTCTCAATAATATAAAGGCTATAATAGCTATTATTACTGTGAAGATAGAAACACTTAGCAGATTAATGTATTCACTTGGCAGGGTTTGAAAGAGCTTCGCAACTCCAAAGAACATGAATACTGAAGCTGCTATTATTTTTATCGTAAACTCCGGTATTTTACCACCTAGCTTTTTCCCAATTATGATGCCTATTCCACCTGTAAATATCATTCCTAAAACTGTTCCCATTAATATAAACACTGGATATGCCGCATCTGTTGCCAATGTAATTGCGGTTAATTGCGTCTTGTCACCTAATTCTCCGATAAAAAACGCTAAGGCCACTGTCACAACTGGTCCAAAATTGGATTTTTGTTTTTCCTCTTCATCGCCATCATCGTCTGACTTTAACGTCCAAAGAGAGAACAAAACGAATGCGAAACCAGCAACTATTTGTATTGTATTAATTGGTATAAAGTTCGAAATATAGCTGCCGAAAATCACAGCCAAGCCATGGTTTAAAAGGGAGCCTAAAAAGATACCCAGTAGAACCTTTTTTACTGGAAATCTTGTAGCGAAGGCCATTGCCAGTATCTGAGTCTTGTCACCCATTTCAGCTATAAAAATAAGCATAAATGCCTGTAATAATTCCTGTATCATTGTCTCCCACCTCATAACCTTAATATAATTTATTTCCTATTCCTTCAAAACATACTTCCCCTATATTACCCCCAACACCACACGATAATAACCTGTTGGCATCTGAATCTTGCTTGCCTTGACATTTTATCCGTCAACTGTAATATTATACTATTTCGAAAAGAGAAATGCAAAATAACTATTCCACTTGTTCTTTGTCTCATTTATTAGAAATCAAATAGTTGTTACTTTGCCTGTATATAGAACAAATTAGAAGAAAATGATATAATTAAAGAATCTGGTAATAATTATAGAACCAATGATGAAAGAAGATAATGATGAAAAATAATTTTAATGATTTAGGCATTACGCCTCCCATATTAAAGGCTATAGAAGAGATGGGCTTCCAGTCACCCACAGAGGTGCAGAGCAAAGCGATACCTCATATTCTAAATAAGGAAGATTTGATAGTCATGTCCAAAACGGGTAGTGGAAAGACTGCTGTTTTCGGCATTTCAATGCTGCAGATGATTGACCCTAAAGCCACTATGCCCCAAGGTCTGATTCTCACACCAACACGAGAGCTGGCTGTACAAGTAGACAGTGACCTTAAAAACATGTCTAAGTATCTTCAGCACAAGACAACGGCTATATACGGACAACACAATATGAATGTTGAAATCCAAGCCCTTAATAAGGGTGTTTCTATTGTTACCGGTACCCCTGGCCGGGTATTCGATCACATTCGTCAAGGGAATTTAGCAACCAAGCAAATACGCTTTCTGGTGCTTGATGAAGCAGATAGAATGCTGGATATGGGCTTTATAGATCAAGTGATACGAATTATCAAAGCCCTGCCCAAAGATAGAGTTACTCTCCTTTTTTCAGCTACAATACCTGCTGAAGTTCGCAAAATTTGCAGAGAGTACATGAAACACCCAGTAACGATTGAAATTGAATCAGAGACCATGACAGTGGATACCATCCAACAGGTATACTACCGCGTTGATCATAACGATAAGAACATACAGTTGAACCGACTTCTTCTTGTAGAGCAGCCGGAAAGCTGCATGATTTTTTGCAACACACGGATAGCTGTGGATAGAGTTCAAAGTTTTTTAACCCGAAAGGGATATGAGTGTCAGGCACTGCACGGGGATATTCCCCAGGGTAGAAGGCTAAAGACCATACAGCAGTTCAAACAAGGCGAATTTCATCTGCTGGTTGCCACAGATGTTGCAGCCCGTGGTATTCACATCGATGACTTGTCCTTGGTTATTAACTATGATGTGCCTCTGGAAAAAGACAGCTATGTACATAGGATTGGGCGTACAGGCAGAGCCGGAAGTGGCGGCCGTGCCATCTCTTTGGTTACAGGGGAAGACATCATGAGCCTCTATGCAATAGAGGAGCATATCGGTGCTATGATTGCTGAAACAGAATTGCCCACAGAAGCTGTGTTTAACGAGCAGAAAGCCAAGGCCGAGAATTGGATAAAGGCAAATTCACTGAAGACCAAGCCTTCGCAAGCTGCTTCGGGGCAAAACTTAAAAGCAGTTCAAAATAAGCCAACTCAACATCATAAGAACAACAGTACCGGCCACACTGGTGCGAATACGACTCATAATACCATTAGGAAGGCTAGTCCTACGCAACCTGCTGCGCAGACAAAACCAGTGAACACGGCTGCCAAGCCAGTAGTTCCTTCTATCCATGTAGAGCAGGTTAAAGTTAATGCAGATATAGTTCAGCCTCAAACTGCAAAAGACAAGAAGTCATTTCTGCAGCGTATATTGCCACGTATATTTGATAAATAGAATATCAAGTATGGGATGACCAATATAAGTGTTATAGGTTGATGGGGACAGACATCCGATTAACAAAGCCTAAAAATATAGAGTGGTTCCAAAGCGGATCCACTCTTTTGTTATTTAAATATCTGTAACACTATCCCTTTAGTTCTATTAACAAATCATAAAAAAGCTTAGAAGCATATTTGATATTGTTTTTATTAAAGAAGTAATCCTTTGTATGTAAATCAGGGTGTTTTTCTCCCGCACCAATACCAAAGTAGCATCCCTTGGTATAATCCAAATAGAATCCAAAATCTTCTCCCGCTCTAAAGGGCTCTTCCATGTCAGAAACAGGGTAGCCCTTTTCTATGCATATTTGTTTGACTCGCTCAGTAATATCTTTAGAGTTAATGATTCCTTTAAAATATTCCGATGTCTCTAATTTAACTTCTAAATTATATTCCTTTCCTAACCGTTGCAACGAGTCGCTAATCTGTTGTGTAACATTTTTAATTATATCATCATCTATAGATCTTATTGTTCCGAGTATCATTGCATTTCCTGCTGAAGTTCCATATTGATACTCTCCCATTTTTATATGAGTAATACTTATATTTGCATTAAGTGTCCCCATATTTTCGAATTGGTTTATCAGTTTTGCAGCAGCATAAGCTGGACTTATTCCATGCTCAGGGTAGGCTGCATGGGAAGGCTTTCCATTTAAGCTGCATTTAAATCCTATTACAGAATTATTGAAGTTTCCAGACTTAATAACAACGTCATTTTCTTTAAATCCGGGAAAGTTATGACAAGCTAATATTATATCTGGTTTATATTTGTCAAAGAAACCGTTGTCTATAAGTTCTGGTGCACCAGCAGCAATTTCCTCAGCTGATTGAAACATCAGTATAACATTAGCCTCTGCTGATTCACTGATTTTAGTCGCAAGGTCTAAAAGGATTGTTGTATGTCCATGATGACCGCATCTATGCTCATACACGCCCTCATCTGTAAGTACTGCATCAAAATCTGCTCTAATTGCAATGGTCTTCCCATCTTTCTTGTGGGTAGTATAAGAGTAAATTAGTGAATTACCTATTTGTTCTTCCTTAAACCCTTTTAAATCTGCCATATAGTCTTTAATTATTTTTCTAGTTTTTATTTCTTCTCCTGGCTTTTCTGCGTTTACTCTCAATTCTTCAAATACATCAAGAACATCTTTCATAATATAACCTCCTAACTTGTTTATCACTGTAAAGCTCTATAGCACTATCTCTTCCCCGGCCCTAACAATCAATTTGTTCTTTGCTGTAAACTGTTCAGCCTTTTGTTCATCAAAAAGCGCTTTAGGAGTCATATGTATCGGAATTGCCTGCTTTGCCCCAATTAGCTCTGCACATGCAGCGGCCTCAATTGGCCCCATATTATAGATTCCATCTATGGGAAGAAGTGCATAATCAATCCCCAGTGCAGAATACGCCTTCATCTCTTCGGTAGTAGAAGTATCTCCAGCAGCATATATTTTAAGCCCATCAAAACTTAATATATAACCGACACTTTGCTTTCTGTCATGATTTGAGTTATAAGCCGACACTGCTTGAATATGGACACCATGTATGTCAAAGTTTTTATAACTACCATCTTGTACAGCATCTTGATTTTGTATTATAACACATGTATCTTTTCTTAGGGGCTTCTGAATCTGATTATGATCTCCATGCTGGTGCGTAACCAAAATAATGTCTGCCGGTAAATCATATCCCTCGCCGCCATATGGATCAATATAAATTACAACCTCATTATCCGTAATAATACGAATGCTCCCATGGCCCTGAAATAATAACTTTCCCATACCAATTCCTCCCTATCAAATATAGTAAATTACCGTATAAAACTCATATATACCTTGTTTTCTCTTTCTGGTTCCTTAACAGTTTCTCTTCCGTTTTCTACCAGCTTTAAAAGCCAAGCCATATTTTTGCCAAGCACCCTCATGATTTGTACACCTTCTAAGTCCTGTAATGCTTCCCCTGGTGCAGAGCCATGAATAACATTCCAGTATTGTGATGTTGGCATCAGCATTTCAGAGTAATTCAAATAATTGTTTAGCTGATCAAAGGTAGTTACTCCACCAGAACGTCTCACGGCAGTAACTGCTGCACCAACCTTATGTCTAAACATCCCATTATTAACGCTTGCAACAAAGAAAGCTCTATCCAAAAACGCTTTCATGGTAGCTCCAATGGATGAATAATGTACTGGCGAGCCAATAAGTATGCCATCTGCCTCTTTCATTTTTTGAATCCAGTCATTCACCTCATCACCTTGAATGGCACATTTTTCATCTTTGTTTTTCGAACATTGCCTGCAGGCCATACACCCCCTAACCAAGTTATTTCCGACATGGATTATCTCCGCTTCTATTCCTTCCTTTAACAGCTCATCAACCACTATTTTTATACCATGATATGTATTCCCCTCTTTATTAGGACTTCCATTAAATGCTACTACTTTCATTCTATTTCCTCCTCATTATATAAATTACTCAACTTGCAATTATTAAATAAAAATGATGCTGTACCATGTCCTTCTGATTCTCAATAAGCAGCTTTAAGATATCATTAAATATCTCCTTGCCCTTTCTAGAGTACCTGGCTGTAGATTTCTCAGTAAAAATCGTATTAAAAAGGGAGAAATATGAATATTTCTCCCCGCCATTTATAGTTCTATATTTGCTGCTATACCATATTCCTTATTGCTAGATTCTTCTTTTACGAAATCCCATTTGCAAGGAATTCCTATTTCCTTAGCTAATCCCTCAAGCGTAAACATCATTATGCCTGCATCTATATAATTTTCTTCATTCTCAGGATTTAATATCGCAAGCTCTGCATCTCCATCCTTTAATATCAGTCTGCAAGGCTGTATGTTTTTGTAAGAAGGAGCATTTCTAACATAATAGAATATGTCTGCCATGCCTCTGTTTTCTAGTTCTTCGTAAGTAGCTGCTTTCCCCCACTCATGCAAATATACTAATTCTCCAAGTGAAAGTCTTGCCTTATCAGCATCTGTAGGCTCTAATACTTTTGTTCCATAAGGGTCTTGCTTATATGTAGAAGTACCACCTGTCACTGTTATATGCGATGCTTTATGTTTGGCTTTGTCATCTGCGATTCCAAATGCCAACAGATAATTGATGCTGCCAGCACGATCCTTCAACAGCTTTGTCTTTATGCCTTGCGACACATTTCTGATATTTACCCAACAGCTGCCTAGATCCATTTCATAAAGTTGTTTTACTATAGCCTGCATATAATATGCACCTATAAATTCTATTTCAGCATCCTCTTTTAAAATAGTCAGTCCAATGTAATGTGGACTTTTTATCATAACGCCGCTATAGCCGCCAACGCCTTGTAACTCCTTGAAAACCTCATCGCCTTTTTCTAGCATGATAAATGAAAAACCTTTTTCTTTCCCAATGCTGTCGTTTATTCCTGCCAAATAAGCTGTGATATCCTTTATGTATTTTTCTTCCAAGTGGGTTCCTTGATAATCTCTGGTTGATAGAATATTTGCTGTAAATTCTCTAAAGCTCATAATTATGCCTCCTTTTATACTGCTGTATAGATATAATATTAATATATGCTAAAGTAAATATCAATGGTTGGTTGCTTATTTGTATATGCCTACTTCCACCCGTTCTATTCTATTTCCTATTTTCAATCTACTCATAAAGATTTATACTTTCAATTAATAAATACCCGGTAATGATGCAACTTTCATGCACTTTTTACGTCTAAAGGCTATAATATTGTTATGATCTATTATAAATAAGGAGGACTTCAATTGAAGAAGATAATAAGCTTTTTTATTCTTACAAGCATGTTACTTAGTATTCTTATTTTACCTCAATCTCAAGTACTGGCTGACAGCAGCAATTCTGCCGTTTCCATCTATATTGACGGACAAAAATTAATCCTCGATACTAACCCTGTTATTGATCACAACCGTACCTTAGTACCCCTTCGTGGTGTTTTTGAGAAGCTTGGTGCAATTGTTGATTGGAACAAAGAAACAAGCCAAGCCATTGTAAAAAACAAGTCTATTGAAGTACTGCTAGAACCTAATAACCAAGCGGTGTTAGTCAATGGACAGGTTCACTTTCTCGATACGTCATCTAGGATTCAAAATGAAAGAACACTGGTGCCTCTTCGTTTTATAGCTGAAACACTTGGTCACAAAGTCACTTGGAATGGGACTAGCAATCGTGTCGATATCTCAACTAAGACGACAGCTGTTCCAGTCACAGAGGATAAGCTTCCGACACTTGGCAGCTCAGCAGCTTTTACACAATTATTGCATTACAATAATGTACTGAATTCTTATATCAATCGCAGCTATTTATCAGTTGAAACAAATACCGCAGTGCCTGCTTCTGCACCTGCACCTACTGCTAAACCTACAACAGGCTCAAGCGAGGCTCAACCTGCAAGTCCTACAAGGACTTCTGAAGATTTCTCTGGGACCAATAATCAAACAACAGGTGTTGATGAAGGTGACATAATTAAGACAAATGGCAAAAACATTTTTAGTTTAAATCAAAACAGTGTACATATTATTAATCCGAATCCAACCAAACCAGAGATTTTGTCAACCGTAGATGTATCTTACCAACGTGGTAATGTATCTGATATTTATGTTGAAAGCAATCGTCTTGTACTGATTGGAACAAGCTATGTACTGTATGGTTATCCTAAAGATTTGATAGCACCCTTGGGACCTGATTTTGCTCCAACTTATTCAACAAGCAATACCTTTGTACTTGTTTATGATATTACAAATCCCTTAAAGCCGATTCTATCAAAAGATATGGACTTTGAAGGAAACTATGTTTCCTCTAGATTGATACAAGATAAACTTTATGTAATATCTAGTAAATCCCTAAATTATTGGGGTGCAGGCCCCACTTACCCTTCATTTGGTCCATCAATAAAAATGGTGAATCCTAGCTTAATGCCAATTTATAACGAGCCTTCCAATCCAGCTGGTCTATCCGATGCAGAGTACAAGAAACAGTTGGAGGCTCTATACGATTATCAGTTAAAACCAAAATATGCTAATAATATATCAGGTAAAACAACAGTTGTAGATTACAAAAACATACACTATTTCCCTAATTATATTACACCGAATTATATGTTAACCATCGGTATTGATTTAGCAAGTGATGCAGTAGATGTAAAGACTTACTTAGGTTCTGCCGAAATTGTTTATGCTTCCGCTGATAATCTATATTTGTCTTTTACAAAATATGAATATGCAACCCAATACAACTCCTTGCTATATGTGCCAAACTATAATAAAGCAACAGTTATATATAAATTTAAACTTGAAAATGGTCAGATAAACTATGAAGCCAGAGGTTCTGCCCCTGGATCAGCCTTAAACCAGTTCTCCATTGATGAATTTAATGGCAATCTAAGAATTGCGACTACAACCGGTCAAATGTGGGATGAAAAGGATGTCTCCAAAAATAATGTTTATATCCTTGACTCTAAATTACAAGAGATTGGCAAGTTAACGGATTTAGCACCAGGGGAACGCATTTATAGCACCCGTTTTGCCGGTAATCGTATATATATGGTAACCTTTAAACAAGTGGACCCATTCTTTGTAATTGATGCAGCTGATCCAACGGCCCCCAAAGTACTTGGTTACCTCAAAGTACCTGGTTTCTCAAGCTATATGCATATATTAGATGAAAATCATGTATTAGGTTTTGGTACGGATACTGTGGAAAAAGATGGTCGCGTGACGACTGGCGGCTTTAAGCTTTCCCTCTTTGACGTTACAAATCCAGCAGCTCCTGTAGAAAAGAGCAAGGAAGTCATTGGAGTTGCAGGAACTTACTCCGAACTCCAAAACAATCATAAAGCATTAATGATATCTCTAGATAAAGGCATTATGGCTTTCCCTATTACAGTTGCAGGCAGAACTCCTTACGTCACAGATTTCTCTGGAGCATATGTATATAATATATCCAAAGATGCCTTTGGCTTTAAAGGTGCCATTACACATCAGTCTAATGCATCTGTGCCTGGTAGTGGGGATTATAAAAACTACAATTATAACTATAATATCAATCGTCTTGTTTACATCGGCGATTACCTCTATTCCTTATCACAAGG
>JARBUB010000023.1 GCA_029239905.1 Clostridia bacterium | reverse complement strand
CACTGAAGACTTTTCTTCTTTTAGAAAGGTTGATAGCTTTTTACCGTATTGACAGGTATATATTCTGCTGAAATTCATACCAAATAGCCAATCCTCTTTGGCTCTGCAATAGGCAGCTTTGGAAAGAGAATCATATTCACTGATGCTCTTCGCTACTTCAATTCCTTTCTTGACTGCATCTTCAGTCTGAGAAGAAATCCACACTCTTTTTGCTGGCTTATCTGACCCGCTTTGATTATAAACCAAGCGGAAAATGTACTCACCCTCACGTCCGCTATCGGTACAGGCATAAACCATATCTACATCATTTCTGCAAAGAAGGGATTTAATCACTTCAAACTGCTTCGCTGTACCATTGTTATCTATTACGATATATTTATACTCTTTTGGAATGATTGGCAGATGTTCTACCTTCCACGACTTATATTCTGGATTGTACACATCAGGATACGCCATTGTTACAAGATGCCCGAAACACCAAGTTATTATGGTGTTTGCTGTTTCGGCGTAGCCCCTGCCTCTATCTGCTGGTGAAATCTTTACACCCAGCGCACTGGCAAAGCTGGCAGCAACAGACGGCTTTTCTGTTATATATAATTGCTTACTCAAAATCTCACCCTTTATAAATAATACTATAAGTTCATGCCGCTCCTATAGATCATATCCCTTACTTAACTTTCTTCATACTGATGCTATATTCAAGCTTATACAAGGTCTCCTCATGTAAAAGCCTTCTGTTATTACGCTTATATCATAATAACAGAAGGCTGATAATATATCAATAACTGACTAAATGTCGCGATTGGCCCTTACTTTAAGTATTACCAATCTGCGCTCACTGGTCTTTGCTGTGTATCATCGTAGCTACCGTAATGTTCATAGGAATAATCTGTTTTTGGATCAGTGATGAGCATCCCATGTGTACTTAAATATTCTCTAGCTGTAGGAAAATGCCCCTTGATCGTGAAGGTTGTATAATTTTTATTCCCATTATTAAAGTACATATTGGCAAAGTCTGTCTCATTAAAAGCTTCACCATAAGGGTAGTTTGGCATAGTAGAACCTGCATAATAATCTTCATTTGGAACATCAAAATGAATAGGTGCTAAGTATATCCTGATAATTCGACTTTCTCCAGGTTTTATGGTTGGAATCTTTTGACCAACAATGGGTCTGAACACATCATATACAGCTTTCTCGGCTTTATATGCATAATTGATTGTGTTACCATTCAATCCATTTTTAAAATGCTTTTCATAGTCCGCATATTCATTCCAGCCAGCAGCTGTGCCATATCCATACTTTGAGGGGGTATCCAAGGTAAGACCGTTTGTTGCACTCATCATATTATAGTATTCTAGTGTGAAGTTGACATTTACATCAAAGGTTCCAGGCGCTGAATCATACTTCCCATCGTTCTTAACCTCAACTTCAATATAGGCTGGTCGATATTGAAATCTTGGATTCAGCTTCAAAAACTTCGCATTGATTGGATTTGGATTTGGGTGGTCATTGCTCTTTTTCATCTCATCTTTTATGCTGTTTGTTATTTTACCGATTTCCTCACCATCTACTAAAGGGTTTGGTAGTACTCCGGCTTCGGTCAATGCTAGCTCAGCCAAATACTGTGCGCCCATATTAGTCAAATCGTCAAAATTTGGCAATGTTGGAGGTAAACCAAGTGCCATCAGTCCATAGTTTGCCAATCCTTCCAGCGCCATTTTAAAAGCACCCTTCAGCGGACCAACAGGGCAAAGTTTTACAGTAAACTCAATTACCCCAGCTTTTAGATCATTATAGGCCGTGCTTACCTGGTTGACTATTTCGGTGCAAACATATGTTAAATTCTCAAAGAATTCACATACACCCTCCCATAACTCCTCGTACCATTCTTTAGACTCACCATTGGGGTTTGGTGTTGGGAAGTAAACTTCTCCCCCTACTGACATCACACCAGGGACAATTACGTTTTCATAATATGCTTTTGCTTTTTCAAATTCTGTTTGATTGCTGACAGACCACATAAATTGTGGATAATATGCATAAAAAGGCTTCAGCACCTTATTATTTTGTTTATTTTCCCATTTACATTGCACCTCATCCCATTTTGGCAGCCTATATATAATATAATAGTTTAGATTCTCTCTATCAGCCCATTGAGCCTGAGTATATCGAAGTATTTTTATACTTGGCAGCGACGCTTTAACCATTTCTGATTTATCATATATAGATTCCTGGGGTGAAGTAATAAACCATTCAATTGGTGGTTCATATCCGTATTCAACCGTTACAGTCTGTGAATAGCTGAGATCTAATTCCCCAGGTTTTAGAGACGGTTTTAGTGCAATACCCCTCACATAGTATTTTGTATATACTTTCGGCTGCATCTCTGATAAAGGGATTCCGAACTTGGCAAAGGGCACAGGTATTGTATTGGGATATAAGCTATCAATCGTTTTATATATTGAAGCTAAACTTGCCTTACTTTTCTCTGATATAGGCTGATTTACTGTTGTTGGTAGATCATAGCTTTTTTCATACACAATATCTTTTGAATTAGGCCATTCACTACCGGTAGAAAAATCTGAAGTTGCTACCTGAATAATTATCTTTTTAGTATTCGCATCTATCCCATGAAAATTAAAAATCTTCTGAGCATCTACTTCTGCAGGTGAAAACCCTCCACTGCTAAGAAGCCTAGGTCTATCAGGGTTTTCAGCAGCATAACGACCTAAATAACTGGCAGTTGACCAAAGCTCAAACTCTTTCTTCTCCGCATCATTATTGCTTGATGCATTAGTTTCACCATACTTGATTGCTAGGCCCTTGCCCGGATCGCCTATGGGATTTCCTATTAAATCAACAGGCACGGCTCTTACATAATAAATCTTCTGCTTTTGTTTTATAGGATTGTACGTAGCTTTTGTTCCTGTTTTAATAATGCTATTAATCATGCTCTTTTGAATTAAAAAGTTCTTTTGTTCAACCGCTCCTAAATCTATTAGAAACTCTTTTTGGGAGGCAGAAACTTCTCCAGATGCAACTAGCCCTAATGGATTTTTCCAACCTTCCTTAAATCCGTTATAGGGTGCTGTTGAAACTTGGTATACTACCTTAGAAACTGCACTTACATTTTCAAGATTATAATAGAACCAACACTTTTTATCTCCATTTATATCTACAAAGGAAGAAAAATCCGATGAGCTATACATTGGACCTATAGGTGCAGCTTTTATTTGAAAATTAGGTTCTATTCTATTTGGAGTGATATTGGGATTGAGAATAGGAGGCGAATATTGAATTTTCTCATTCAGATTCGTTGAGGCGTAAAGCAGCTCTTTCTGCCCATTATCTACAATACTTGGAAGCCTTGTGGGCTTTATACCACTTGTAGATGCATATAGCCTCAGTTTTGTATTATATTTAGGAAATGCAAGATTATCACTGCTTATCATATCATAGAATTTCTGCATATTATCTTTTGCTGGAGAAATAGTCTTGTTCATAGAAATTGTCACTTTTGGCTCTATATACCCTTGACCTTGCTGTGTTTTATATTGATCATAAGTCCTCTTCACTAAGATGATTCCTTGCTCTCTGTTTGTGTTAGAGAGCGGAGAAATAGTTGTTGCACTTGTTCCCTTCATGATACTGTTCAAATATGCAAACTTCATAGCATCTATAGCCCAAGCTGCGATTTTATCACTATCATCAAATGGAAAGCCACCACTTATTGATTTATTAAAATCCGGCTTTGCAGCCTCTAAAGTTCTGTAAATCATGACACATATTTCTTGACGAGTAATTTTATTCAAAGGGGAAAAAGTATCCACACTAGTTCCTTTTACAATCTTCAGGTTGTAAGCTTTTAATATCTCAGGGTCTGTCGTATCTTTAAAAGGATTATTTGAAAGCACGGCCTTATCACCAGACAGCTTTTCATATAGCTTTACAGCAATCGTGCAGAACTCTTCTCTTGTTATTGGGTTTTGAAAACTATTCATAACTGTTGTATAGGTTAAGCTGTAATTATAGGCCTCAATTAATTCTTTTTCCGCCCATGAGCTTTGGGTGCCGTCTAATACCAGCTTTTCATGCGCATCTGAGTAAATAGCAGTAAAAGGATTAGAAAATGCAAAAAACATTAAGACTGACAAGAATATACAGGTAAACCTTTTTAAGCAGACCTTACGCATAAAAATACTTCCTCTCATATTTTTGTTGTTTATTGTTAAGTCCTTGTCTCATCCCCCTTTTAACTTTAATAATTTCAATACATTATATTGTTCATATGATACTTTTATTAAAAAATGTAGTAAAGGTATAAAAAAAACTACCTGTTTTCAGGTAGTTAAATGTTTTATTTGCTATTTTGCTTTTGCACCTACAGCAAGCCATGTTTTAGGCTTGACGATCTGCAATATCTTATAAACATTTTCAATGTCAGACATGGCAGTATGCAGAACATCATCAGCAACCTTATAATGCCTTACTAAATTCTGTAGTGCATAACTTTTAAGGTTTTTGTTTGCCAACTTTATAGCTCTCATCGAACAGTAGGCTGGGTAGTCCTGTGAAATCCATTCATAATGTACAAGAAACTTTCTATCAAAAGGACAGTTATGTGCCACTATGGGATAAGGATACTTATCCAAAAGCTCTTTAAATCTATTTATGTGCTCTTCATCTTTGCTGATATCATAAAATCCATACCCATATGTTTTTTTACCTATATATCCGGGTATTTCTTTCCCTAAATAAAGCTGGTCAACAACTTCTAAATTTTCTACCACCAAACAGGCTACTTCATAAATACCTGAATGCACAGAAAAATCTTGTGTTTCTAAGTCAATCAATATCATCTTATCCAAATTAAATACTCCAATCTATTAAATACTTGTAGGCGTGAATTTCCACACTGCCATCCTGTGATTCTTTATTTACGGGGCAGCATATAAAGCGCCCTACGCTGCTAATTCTGCAATTGTGCATTTACTTCATTGTATAGAACATATCTAGTTATTTCAACCTTTTTTAATTTATCTAAATAAAAAAACCAAAGTTTTCACCTTGGTTTCAAATAAACATTATGGTGCGGTCGATGGGACTTGAACCCACACTCTATTCGAATACGCCCCTCAAACGTACGCGTCTGCCATTCCGCCACAACCGCATTTGCTACAGAATAATTATATAACTGCAGCATATTTGTGTCAACATAAAATTGCTGGCAACTATCTTCTATCCTTTGCGATAAACCAATTTTGTATGTTTCTATATGGATTTATTGTATCTGGGGTTATTTCACCCTTTACCTTATCTCTTACTACAATTGCTGATTCTCTGAAGAAAAGGCTGATACATGGAACCTCATCTCTAAAGGTCTCCTGTATGTTTGCAAACATCTGCTTGCGCTGGTTATCATCTGTATTGGTATAAGCTTGATATAGATAATTATCCATGTTTAAATTTGAATAAGACATAAAATTTTTGCCGCCAACGATTTGTGAGCTATGAAAAGCAAAGGACAAATCTTGACTAGGAGAAAGATTGTAGCCTGTTAGCACTGCATCAAAGTTTTTAGTATCTATTGCAGTTTTCATCTCTTCAAAACTCAAAATCTTAACTTCAACAGCAAAACCGATTTCCTCAAGATTTTTCTTAATTTCCTGTGCAGCTTTTTGCCTGAATTCATTTTCACTGTTTGTAATCAAGGTAAACCTTAAGGATTGAGTTACGTCATCAAATTTTCTTTCCAATACCTTATCATTATCATTGTCAGCAAAGCCTGCTTGCTTCAATAAGTTTTGTGCATCTACCTTGCGGGAGGATCCACTTACTTCTTTACCATCATATAGCCAGGAATTCGGATTTATAGGTACATCTGTAAGCACCGCATTTCCCAATAAATACTTATCTATAATACCTTTTCTGTTTATAGCAGCCATTGCAGCACGTCTGACAGCCTTGTCTTGAAAAATAGAATTGTTAAAATTGAAGCCAACAAAATCGTAATAGAGTGAAGTGTATTTATAGGTGTATACATCCTTCATTTCACTGTATTTTTCCCAATCATAGGATTGTGTGTGCAGTACATCTAGCTCTTTAGCCTGAAAAGCCTTGGAGAATGCGTCTATATCATTGATAAACAAAATACTGATTTTTTCAACATTTGGCTTCGTACCCTTATCCTTGACACTTCCTAATCTTATCCACTTGTCATTGGGTACTAAGTCAAGCTGTTTCAGCTTTGTATAATTGGAGATTTTATATGACCCCGATGCTACTGGTACTGCCTGCACATTATTTCTAAATATGTGCTCAGGTATGATTGGTATAGTCAAAACATCAAATGCTTCAGCAAAAGCCTGATCATATGTTATTCTAATCGTTCTTTCATCTACAGCTTGATAGCTATATACATGCAGCAGTTTTTCCTTAAATGCAGAGGTTGGTTCATTTTTAATAGTATCTAAGGAAAAAATCACATCAGTACTGGTTATATTTTCTCCATCACTCCAGTACATATTATTTTTCAGCGTTATCATTGCCTGCGCAGTACCATTAACAAACTGCCAACTTTCTGCCATTACTGGAACGAGCTTAAAGCTGCTGTCATACTCTGCCAAAGGTTCGAAAAGAAGATTAGATACATCTAAAAATGACATACTATTTACTCTAAGCGGATTTAGCTCCCTTGGCTCTACTGATGCTATCACTAAATTTCCTCCTGCAGAAGGCTTTTCGCTCTCAACTTTTATTTCAGGTTGTGTTATATTTTCTATTTTACTGCAGGAAATCAGCAGAGCAGAGCACATCAATACTATTAGTATATATATACTATATCTTTTGTTCATTTTCATTTGTCTCATCCTTTTACTATATGATTTATTATGTTTTGCACTAAACATTGTTTTCAACTTCAAATTGTGCAAAACATTTTAATTAATCCCAATTATAAAATCTTTCATACATTTTATAATTATTGTCTACTCTGATTACAAAGTTTTTCGTTTCCTTAAAAGGTATTTGCTCCAGATTTGTTCCATCCTTGCTTATTCTTTCATTTTCAAGCCATTTATCTACATTTCCTCTGCCGCCATTATATGCCGCAAAGGCTAGGGTCATATTGTTATCATAGACGCCATATAAATATCTGATATACCAGCAGCCAAACCTTATATTGACCTCTGGATCAAATAGCATATCATCATTGTAGCTTTTTAGCTCTAATTTTTCCGCAATCCATTTTCCCGTGGAGGGTGTTATCTGCATGAGTCCCTTGGCATTTTTACTTGATACTGCGAAAACGTTAAAATTGCTCTCTGTCTTTATTACAGCTGCCACCAAAGGTGATGGAAGCTTATATTCCTCTGAATATTTCATAATTGTTTCTTTGAAGTAAAGAGGATATACCATTTTAAATACAACTGGAATCTGCAGTATAGCATAATATACCACACAAACTACTATTATAGCAGTTATAAAATTAAACCTTTTATTCCTCTTCAATTATTAATCTCCCCTGACTGCAAGCTAAACCATAATTCTTTGACTCTGTTTTTTACGACCTCGACAGGATGTGTTGTATCAATTACTGCATCTGCATATTTAAGCCTTTCTTCATTAGACATTTGGGCATTGATTCTATTCCAGGCATCCTCGCTAGATAGATGATCTCTCTCCATGACACGCTTAAGCTGTGTCTCAGTATTAGCCAAAACAAGCCAAACACAGTCCATATACTTATTCATACCCATTTCTATCAAGATAGCAGCATCAACCACAACAACCTTTTTATGTTGTTCTTTCAAATACTTAATGGTATTATTTACGTTTTCTATTATTGCAGGATGAGTGATTTCATTAAGCAGCTTAAGCTTCTCCTCATCCGAAAAAACAATGTTGCCTAGCTTCTTTCTATTAATGTCCCCATCGGGCAATAATATATCTTTTCCAAAGCTTTCTATAATCCTATTATATGCATAGCTGCCCTGGCTTACAACATCTCTGCTAACTATATCGGCATCAATTACTGCTGCCCCAAGCTCTCTAAGCATATCCGATATCGTACTTTTACCACTGGCAATTCCTCCAGTAAGTCCTATCACCATCATAATATCACCCCTACGCCCCCATTATCTCTCTATTTTGCATCGAACCAGTTGTTCCCCGCACTGACATCAGCCGTTAGAGGTACTTTTAAATTCATAGCTGCTTCCATATTCGTCTTAACGATTTGCTTAACTTCCTCTACCTCAGACTTGTGAGTTTCCACTACCAATTCATCGTGGACCTGAAGTATCAGTTTTGATTTAAGCTTTCTTTCCTTCAGTTCATTGTGTACTTTTATCATAGCGATTTTTATGATATCCGCCGCACTTCCTTGTATTGGTGTATTCATTGCAATTCTCTCTCCCATGCCCCTTTGTATCGCATTTCTGGAGAGAATTTCTGGTACATATCTTCTTCTATTAAGAAGAGTCTTTGTATAGCCATGTTCTTTCGCTTGGGCAACGATGTCATCCATATACTGTTTTACCTTTGGATATCTGCTAAAGTAGCTCTCTATATAAATCTTGGCTTCTTTTTTGGGTATTTTCAAATCTCTTGAAAGGCCATAATCACTTATACCATATACAATACCAAAGTTAACGGCCTTTGCTCTGCTTCTAAGCAATGATGTAACCTCATCTATTGGCACATTGAATACCTCACTTGCAGTCCTTGTGTGAATATCCTCATTTTTTATAAAGGCATCAATGAATTTTTCATCTCCTGATATATGAGCCAGTACCCTAAGTTCAATCTGTGAATAGTCAGCATCTACTAATACATAGTCTTCACTGCTTGCCACAAAAGCCTTACGAATCTTTCTGCCATTCTCTGTCTTGATAGGTATATTCTGCAGATTTGGATCAGTACTGCTTAGACGCCCTGTGGCAGTAGCTGCTTGGTTGAGTTTACTGTGTACTTTACCGGTATTAGGATTTATCACATTTATCATACCATCAATATAAGTTGATCTAATTTTTAGAAGCTGCCTGTATTCTAGAAGCTTTTCTATCATAGGATGCTTATCAAGAAGTCCCTCTAATACCTCCACATCCGTGGAGTAGCCTGTCTTTGTCTTCTTGGCAGCTGGTAGTCCCAGCTTCTCAAAAAGTATGACACCAAGCTGCTTTGTAGAATTAATATTAAAGCTTTCTCCCGCATAACTGTATATGCTCTCAGTCAGCGCATCTATCTGCAGTGTAAATTCTTGTCCCAGCTTTTCCAGCATTGTCTTATCAACCTTAAAGCCTGTATACTCCATATCTGCTAGAACTGATAGCAGAGGTATTTCTACATCACGATAAAGCGATTCCATTCCAGCTTCTTTTATCATCTGCTGCATTGGCTCTATAAGCCTGCCTATGATGGCCGCACTGTTTGAGTATTTTGCTTCTTTATTTCCTTCCTTGGACTTATAGTCGTCAAATTCCTCTCCTAAAATATCTCTGCTTATATCTCCTAACCCAGCAGAGCTTTTGGTTGGATCCAATACATAGGCAGCCAACATTGCATCAAAATCAATATTTTTGACTTCTATGCCAATTGACTTTAAAAGCAATACATCCTGCTTCATATCGTGACCCGCTTTGGAAATCTTGCTATTCTCCATAAGAATCGCTACATCAGCCTTATTATCATCATTTATCTTAAAGCTAAATATGCTATTATCCACATTTACAAAAGCCTTGATATCATCACTGTCTTGATAAAGCTTAAATGCTATATTTCCGTTTGTCTGTGCTTTATTCAGTAATTCCCCTAAGTCATTTATCTCAATAACATGAACATCTTCAGACTTTTTGTTCTCCACTTGATCAGGCTGCTTATCCATAGAGGACTCTAGTTTATTTAGTAAACCTTTAAATCCGAGTTCCTTGAAGTGGTTATAAAGCATGTTGTTGTCAGGTTCATTGACCTGGAAATCCTCCAGCTTTATATCCAAGGGCACATCAGTTATAATTGTCGCCAATCTCTTTGAAAGCAAGGCTTGGTCTTTATATGTCTCTAAATTCTCCCTGACTTTGTTTTTCTTAACTTGACTGTTGTTTGCCAGAGTGTTTTCTAGCGTCTCAAATTGCTTAATCAGCTCTAAGGCAGTTTTTTCACCGATGCCTGGCACTCCGGGAATGTTGTCTGAGGCATCTCCCATAAGACCCTTCATGTCTATTACTTGTTCAGGTGTTATTTGATACACCTCCATAAGCTTTTCTCTGTCAAATTCTATCATTTCACTTATGCCTTTTTTGGTTATAAAAACATGTACATGATCGTTTATAAGCTGAAATGCATCTCTATCTCCTGTTACTATGTATGCCGCCACTTCCTTTTGCGTACAAAGTGCTGAAACAGTACCAATAATATCGTCTGCCTCATAACCATCTATTTCAATCTGCTTTATATTCATAGCTGCAATTACTTCTTTGAGAACTGGTATCTGCTCTACCATTTCCTCAGCCATTTTAAGTCTCCCAGCCTTGTATTCCGGGTATTCCTCATGTCTAAAGGTAGCGGCCTTCCTATCATAAGCTATCCCTATATAGTCGGGCTTAAATTCTTCTTGAAGCTTATACAGCATATTGATAAAGCCATATATAACATTCGTATGAAAACCTTTTGAGTTTGTCAGATTGGGCAAGGCGTAGAAAGCTCTGTGCATAAGACTGTTGCCATCTATAATAACTAATTTACCTTTCTTCATATGTAAATTCCTCCGTAATACTTTATCATATATCAATTGTAACTAAAATGCCTAGGTTTTTCTATAGAAAAATGTGAAATTCAGCTCTTTATTCATTAGAATGGCTAAAAAAACAGAAAAATATCGCATTGTAATTGAAGAAATAACAAAAGTCGTAATTCATTTTAGAAATTACGACTTTTGCTTATGTTTATTATGAAGTTTTCGAAAAATTACTTTTTGTTTCTCTTAATCCAAAGTAGTGAAAGTAATAAACCTGCGCCTAAAATCAATAAATAAGGTATAGCTGATACTAGAAATACAAAGACCCTCTCTATTCCGTAGCGAATAGAATTAATGGCACTTATAAATCCATCCTTTGCATTTTGCCATACTCCCGGCACATCAACCTTCTTAAGCTCTGCTTCTTTTACTTCTGTCATATTAACATATATTGTGGAATACTCAACCAATTGATCCCAGTTCTTGAGGTTTCCAGTCATAATATCAATTTCAGTTCTTACTCTGTTCAGTTCAACCTCAACCTTCAGAGTCTCTTCAACTGTTTTAGCTTTTGTCATGATTTCCTGCAAATGCTTTTCCTGAACCTTTAAATTTGTTACCCTTGCTTCTATATCTCTATACTGAAGCGTGATGTCATTGCTGGTGCTATTTTGATTAATCAGAGTACCCATCCCTATGATATTTTGAAATGAGCCTTCAAACTTTTCTGCAGGAACCTTTATTGTCATGTTGGCAATCAAGGTTGTTGTTTCTCTGGCGATCTTAGCATCCTTCGCTGCATCTAGAATAATCGGCTGCACGATATTGTCCACATAGGAGCTTTCTACATAACCGCCGTTTTGTTCTGCCAAAGCTGTTATCTCTTTCATTTTGGCCTGAACATCTACAGCCTTAAGGGAAACATTGCCGTTCTTTATGATTTTACGGGCTTGCTCAGGTGCCAAACTCGTTGCCGTGGTTCTAAGCTGATTTGAACTTTCAGCCTCCAGTGAATCTTGAGCTTCTGCCCCGAACTCTACTCCAATGTCAGCATTGCCTTTCATCATTGTCTTTGGCTCTTCAGCAGGTGCTGGTGCAGCTTGTGGAGCAGTTGCCATATTGTACTGAGTGCCGCCTCCGCTTCTATCTGCATAAGGAGATGCCAATGACTGTTCCTGCTTCAATGGATTATTGCCCACAAGAGAATTAATAGATATTGCTAATATAAGTACAGCCGCAACAGCGCCAACAGCAGGCTTCCAATTTGTTCTTCTCATAAATTGAGTAAACTTGCTTGGTTTATTGTTTTGGGCTTCAATTAACTTATGGTGAAGCTCATCCATGAAACCTTGCGGCAATTCTACTTCATCAATCTCACTGCATTCAAGCACTAAATCCTTAAGGATCTCATATTCTTCTTTGCATTGAGGGCATTGAGCAATATGCTTTTCAAATTTAGCCTTGTCAACTTCATTTATTTCATTGTCGATATACATAGACATAAGCTCTTTAATATTTTCACACTTCATGCTAATCCCTCCTTTCAGCTTTATAGACGTTGCCAGAGTTTGAAAGTTCCAATACGGTCCTTAGCTTATCTTTAAGAATATTTCTTCCTCTATTGATCCTTGACTTAACGGTTCCTATGGAACAACAAAGAATATTTGCAATTTCTTCATAACTAAAGCCTTGGATATCCCTAAGCACGATTGCTGTTTTGTATTCTTCGTTAAGCTCGTTGATTGCTTTGAGTATAGCACTCTTCTTTTCCGATCTTATGTATGCTTCCTCGGGCGAATCATCCTCAGATGCCACCTCAAAATGCATCTCACCGTCTTGAGTTTCAAAGGTACTGTCCATGGAAACTGCGTCGTTTCTCTTTTTCTTCCTTATTTCATCTAAACAAACATTGGTAATGATCCTGTACATCCAAGTAGAGAAAGAGGACTGTTCTTTGAAGCCTTCTATAGATTTATAAATCCTAATAAAAGCCTCCTGGCACATATCCTTTGCATCTTCTTGATTTCCCATAATACGTAGAGCAATATTGTAAGCTTTTTTCTGATAATCAAATATCAGCTGTTCAAAGGCTTCAACGTCACCGCTCTTACTTTTCTTAATAAGAAGCCTTTCTATATCATTCATTCTGCTACCTCCTCTGCAATCTAGTATACCTTCCGCATTAAATATTTTATATTGAAAAATTCAAAATGTTTTCCTCGATTTATTTGTTCTAAAGATTCATGTTCTATGGAATTATTTTACTATACTTATCAAAAAATACACAGTTTAATCTCATTAATATTTGACGAAATTTAATTCATAAAGTTCCAGCAAAAAAAAAGAAAGCTATCTATATATATAGCTTTCTTAATTGCTCCACTAAACTTCACTGTGCAAGGGTTTAAAAACCTCTACCGTCGTTGAGAAATCATCCTTTTGACATTCATATAAATCCATTATTTCATATACATCATAATAGCTTTTGCTCTTATAACGATATATATTTAAATTTTGATTTTGTATACTTGGAATATTTTCAGCTTCCTCGCTGTTTATATAATATCTCCCTTTATAAAGTTCAGTATTTATATAGACTTCTCCGACCTTCACCCGCATAGGAATTTCTATATCCATTATCTTGCTGATTGAGCTTGCTTTAAGCCCCCAATTTTGCTGTTTGCATAATTCTTTTAAGTTTACCAGTTCCTTTCCATTGGCTAGAGCACTGGTACCTAACTTATTAATAAGGCTTGATTTTATCAAATTTTCCTTGTCAAAGCCACCGGTATAGCTGCTCAAGAATTTACCATTTATTTTGATAATATTATTGCTCAAGTAAACATTATTATTAGCCTTATCAAGTCGTAATTGTCCCCCTGTTTTCGAAACCAATTGTGTTAAGTTCACATATATCTTGCTATCCTTTTCTAATACAGGAATAGTATAATCTGTTATCAGGCTGTTATCTATTCCCAATATATCTAGGGCAGCCAAGTAATATATGTATACCTCATTATTTTCCACAAAAGCATTATTGGTGATAAATTGATTATTTAGCATTATCGCTGTACTGTCACCGACAGCTATAGGGTTTGATACTCCCTTTGCTGCTATTTCAAGAACCTTGAAAGCTTGTTTTTCTGTTATATTTTTATTGCTTGCTATCAGCTTCTTCATTAAACTCTCTGCATCTTTTTTCTTATATGCATCTGGATAAATGATTACTACAGGTGCATCCGTATACATATCGTGCTTAATTTCAATATCTTCATAGATTATCTGGACTGGTGTCTTAATACCAATTATAGAATATAATTCTTCGACATCATTGTTGTACATCCTAATACAGCCGCCGGATGCAAAGGTACTGATTGAAGTAGGCGTATTATTTCCATGAATGCCATAACTGCCACCTCTTATGCTTATGCCCATCCACCTAATACCCAATGGATTGTTTGGTCCCGGAGCCACACCCTTCCAATATGGGTTTACAAATTTATTTTTAATTTCAAAATTCCCTAAAGGTGTTTTCGTTGATGGCTTACCAACTGCAATAGGATATTCCTTTACTATACTTCCGCCGCTGAATAGCCGCAAAGTTCGTGATGCAACATTAATTTGAACATTGTAGTTTGATGTTTCTTCCGCCGCAAAAACATTACTAAAACAGAGAAAAGCAATAAGTAATATGGTCACTAACTTTTTCAATAAAATCCCCCCATGCACTGTTGTACATTTATTTGTATTATGCAGACTAGGATTTTATTCTTATAAAACTTTTATCTTGTTGATTTTATGTAAAATGTTTCGTGCAAGACATATAATAAAAATTCAGGAAAATTTTTATATTGCTTTTTAAAATTAAATATTATATAATAAAGAACGTAGTTGCCGGTGTGATGGAATGGCAGACGTAGTGGACTCAAAATCCACCGGTAGTAATACCGTGCCGGTTCGAGTCCGGCCACCGGCACCAACTCAGTAAATATAGCTAGAACTTAATGGTTCTAGCTTTTTTATATTTTTATACATATAAAGAAGAAGCTGCAATTTTGAATTGCAGCTTCTTTCTATTTTTGTTTATTATTTTTCTGAATTTTAATTTTTGATATTCTCTTATCATCTACCTCTTCAATCCGAAAGGCAATATCATCAAATTCTACTTCTTCGCCTACCTCTGGCATTTTTCCTGATAAACTAAGTATCATGCCGCTAATTGTGTCAAACTCCTCTTCTGGCAGGTCTAAGTGCATAATATCATTTATTTCACTTATACCTAACAATCCGTCAACTATATATGTATCATCATCAATCTGCTCATATTCAAGAACTACGTCGTCATACTCATCAAAAATATTACCTACTATTTCTTCTAATAAGTCTTCAATCGTTATTAATCCTGCCGTTCCGCCGTATTCATCTATTACTATGGCTATGTGAGTCTTTGATTTCTGCATTTCCTTAAATAACTCATCTATCTTTTTATATTCAGGAACAAAGTATGCAGGCCTTATTAAATCCTTCAAGGATATTTCCCACTCTGTGCTTTTTCTAATTAAGGCAAAGAGATCTTTAACATACAATAATCCAACCACATTATCTATAGAATTCTCATAGACAGGTATTCTTGAGAAATTTTCTTCTATAACAATCTCCAGTATTTCATCTACAGTTGCATCAATATTCACCGCTATAATATGAGTTCTTGGCGTCATTACTTCCTTTGCATCGGTATTATCAAACTCAAAAATGCTGTTTATCATATTGGTTTCAGTTTCTTGAAAAATTCCTTTTTCCTCACCGACATTTATCATCATTCGTATTTCTTCTTCAGTTATCTGAGAGTTATCGAAATCATTTGAACCTCCCAATAGCTTTGCTATAAGGTTCGTCATAAAAGCCAACAACCTAACCGCTGGAGAAACAATTTTAAATAATATCCTTATAGGCTTTGCAACTGCTAAAGCTATTTTATCTGATTTTTCCAGTGCCAATCTCTTTGGCACTAGTTCCCCTAATACAATAGTAAAGAATCCTATAATTGCAGTGACACTAACTGTTGCTATTACTGATGCTGAAGCAGAAATAATTGGTATATTTAAATTCTTAAGAAACACAGCCAAACTGCTAGATAAGCTTTGAGCACCTATCGCACTGGCTAGAAAGCCGGCAAAGGTTATTCCTATTTGAATTGTCGATAACAGCTTACTGGGCTCTTCTAAAAACTTACTTACAAGCAACGCTGCTTTATTGCCATCATCTATTAGTGGCTTTAATTTAGCCTGTCTTACAGAAACTATTGCCATTTCCGAGGCTGCAAAGAATGCATTGACTCCAATTAAGAATAATATCAGTATAATCTGCGTCCATAGGTCGCCACTGTCCATTAAATAATTCCCCCTAGTAAATATAATAATATCATTATACTATTTATTATAGTTTGAATTCAATGAAATAATCTATAAATTATGTCGAAATAGTAAAAACATTCATATATATCCTATTATATCAACTTTTATGAGTGTAATCCTAGCAATATCTGACACTTCATATAATTTCAATAATTAAAAAAAGCAAGGGTAATCGGCTCATCTCCCGAACACCCCTTGCTCTAAACCAGAGAGAAAAATAATAAGCAATACAATCTTTAAGTTTCTGTCGCAGCGATTTTCTAAAATGAAAAATATCAGCAATAGGAGAATCATCAAATCCTCAAACCTTAAGCGTCCTAAAAACTTAAATGCACTTTGCTGAAAGCCCATTTAACTCCCCACCTTGTTGGAAAACTTCTCAAAGATAGTAATTACGCTTAAAATCTTTACACAGTCATCAATACTTTTTTGTCTCTTTTCTGAGACAAAGGGCTTCATAGAATTCAAAAAAGCTACTCTATTATCACTTTTATTTCCTTCAAATACCTTTCCCATAATAGTATTTAAAAAAACATTATCGTCAAATACTGGGGGAGTAAATTCTTGGGAGTCATTTATTCCTTCGTCAGTATCAGTATTGGCTATTTCATTTTTTTTTTGACCGGTTATATTCCCCATAAGCATACCCATCAATTGATTTTTTAATCCATCCATATCATTATTTTTCAACATCTTAACTAGTTTTTCACTTTCTCCGCCTTTGCTTTTACTTAAATGGTTTATCAATTCTTCTCTCAATCCTTCAATATCGCCATTGTTTATCTTTTCTTTTACAGAGGGATTTATAGTATTATCTTTATTGATCTCGTTCATCAGCATCTTCTGCATATCATTCTGATTTAAGTTGTCAACATTAATCCCTGGCATCTGTTCTTCTATCTTTTTCTTAAGCTTATTCACATCGTCACTTTTACCATATGGCATTAAAAATCCGCTCCTTCATATTGAATTATGCATTTTTAGTAAACAAGTCTTCTTCGTTCTTTATCCTTGCGCTTATATATATATTCGATCTCTTTCTCTTCTTCAACCTTTTCAGCAATAACCTTCTTATTTTTTTGCGGAAAAATAAAAAACACCAAGGCCAATATTCCCAGTACCCATAAAGTATTTTCATCAAGCTTCAGATCCACTTTAGCAACCCCCTTCTAACATTTACTCCCTTAATCCCATAATATTCTCTTGAACAAGTTTGGTTACAGCTTTTACACTTTTAAAAAAAATAAGCGGTACAGCAGCTTTCACCGCTTGTACCGCTTTGCTCTTATAGGCCTACGCCGCCAAAACCGAATGTTCTTCCGAAACCACCAAAAGCTATAATAGCTAATATGATTATGAAGAAGTATTTCTGTTCTATAATACCACTACAAGCCAACAGTATGAAAAGTAGCAGCAGAAGTAGAAAACCATTGTCACTAAATGCGCCTAAAACGCCGCCTTCATTAAATCCCATGATTACACCTCCATATTTTAAGTTTTTATATAAATATTCTATATGTCTTGCACTAAATATTTTACATTCATAGCTTAGCCCTTGCGGGCTTTATCTTTTGTATTCATCTACACTATATGCCAAATCCGAAAGTTCTACCAAAACCACCAAAAGCTATGATAGCCAATATGATTATGAAGAAGAAGTTGTTTTCTCTACCAAATCCACAAGCTAACAATATGAAAAGCAACAGAAGTAGTAAGAAACCCTTGTCACAACCTACTATATTACCTAATACGCCGCCTTCATTACATCCCATAATTACACCTCCCTTTATTTTCTTATATGCATGTTATTGCTAACATCCACATCCTAAAAGATTGCCAAAACCATTGAAGCAGCCTCCTAGGCCGCCTATACCTTTTCCAAGGCCCAGAGAAGGCAATACAAATACTAACAGCAGTAGAATCCATATTAAATTACTTCCTCCAAACAAGCCGCCTGTTCCACCTCCGAACAAACCACCTATTCCACAGCCAGAACCAAAGCTAGGCAGTACGAATACTAATATCAATAGGATCCAGATCCAGCTATTACCGCCAAACAAACCACCAATGCCTTGAGACATCTGAACACCTCCCTTCAAAAAGGTCATCTTTGGTACTTCAAAGCTTTATCTTTTGTACATCAATATACTAAACTCCGAATCCGAAAGTTCTTCCGAAACCGCCGAAAGCGATTATTGCAAGTATTATGATAAAGAAGAAGTTTTGTTCTCTACCATGACTGCATGCTAACAGTATGAATAATAGTAAAAGAAGTAGGAAACCATTTCCACAACCGGTAATAGCACCTAATACACCGTTATTGCATACATCTGTTACTGGAGAAACGGCACCACAACAGCCCATAATCTTACCTCCTAATTTTATTCAATCTTTGATTAAGCTCCACCCTCTCGGGCTTAATCATTTGTTCTTTTTATTAAGATCAGTTCTTAATACTTATATTCCGAAGCCAAATGTTCTTCCAAAGCCACCAAAAGCTATAATAGCTAATATGATGATAAAGAAGAAGTTGTTTTCTCTGCCAAATCCGCAAGCCAAAAGAATGAAAAGCAGAAGAAGAAGTAAGAAACCTTTGTCACATCCTGCAAAAGCCCCCAAAACGCCATCATTACAATGATCTATTACTGGTGAAACAGCTCCACAATTTCCCATATTCCTATCCATCCTTTCTTAATAAAATAATTTTTGGTTATCCTGAGAAGTTACCTTCAAGTGGTCACAATACCCTGA
>JARBUB010000022.1 GCA_029239905.1 Clostridia bacterium | reverse complement strand
AGTCCGCATTCTCTACGAATTCAGAACGGATTGCCTTCTGTAGGATGGTAAAATCTACTTTCTCATCTGCCAGCTTTAAATCACAAGGGAATTTAGCCTTGCACTTCTCACATTCTAGATACTCCTTATCACTCAATTGCTCTCTATAATCAAAGAGAAATGAGAGTCCCTCATCTTCCTTGCTCCAGTGCCCAGTATCGGGAGTATCTATTTTGTATGTATATAGGTAGGCAGCTTCACGCTTCATGGTAAAGTAAGTGCCGTTGCATTTTGGACAGGACAGTGATTTATCTATTTTCAATAAAAACATTCCTTTCATATAGTCATTATGTTTTGCACTAAACCTTTTTTATTATTTAGCTAATAATATTATTCCATTTTTAGCAACTGCTATAACATGCTTTTTCAATATGAGGAGGTTTTTGCTATAATAGAGTAGTATAGAAAAATTTGTTGTAATACATATGTTTTGTTTGCAAAGGGGTGGGGAATTGAATTATCTTGGAAAGTACTGGAGCAGATATTGGAAGCCTTTTAGTACCGCTGTTGCCTTTCTTATGGTGGAGGCAATATGCGATTTGCTGCAGCCTACAATAATGTCTAATATAGTTGATATAGGGGTAGCGGAGGGGAATCTTAATTATGTCTTGACTCAAGGTGCAGTTATGCTTGGGGTTGCTGCCTTTGGGGCAACATCTGCTATAACTCGCAATATTATATCCAGTAAGGTTTCACAGAACTTTGGATTAGATTTAAGAAGTGATTTATATAGGAAGATACAATATTTCTCTTTTGATAGTATTGATAAATTTGAAACGGCATCCTTAGTGACAAGGCTTACAAATGATGTGACGCAAGTTCAGAACTTTGTTCATGGCTTGATGAGGATATTTGTAAAGGCTCCTTTGCTTTGCATTGGAGGTCTTGTTATGGCGACGCTGTTAAATCCAAAGATGGCATGGGTTCTCATTGCTATTGTACCTATTGTAGGATTCATAATTTTTGCAAGTATGAAAACGGGATATCCTTACTTTGCAAAGGTGCAGAAAGCTCTTGATAAGGTAAATGGAGTAATGCGTGAGTATCTTTCGGGGGTCAGGGTGGTAAAGGCATTTAATCGATTTGATTTTGAGATTATTAGGTTTGGTAAGTCAAATGAAGAGTTGGCAGATACGTCAATTAAGGCTATGAGAGTAATGGCTGTTTTTTCACCATTTATTAATTTAACTGTTAATATCGGTATTGTTGCTGTACTATGGTTCGGAGGTTATCGGGCAAACAATGGCACCATGCATGTAGGTCAAATCATGGCATTTATTAATTACATGACACAGATATTATTTTCATTAATGATGATATCCTTTGTCTTTACAAATTTTGTTAGAGCAAAAGCTTCCTCAGAGCGTATAGGGGAAGTATTGTCTGAAGAAAATACTATGCCTGAAGCTGCAAGCCCTATGTCTTTAGATAAGGAGATCGGTAGTGTTGAATTTGATAATGTCAGTTTTGGATATGGAAATTCCACTAGTGAACCAGTGCTAAGGAATATAAACTTCTCTGTGACACGGGGAGAAACTTTGGGAATTATAGGTTCTACTGGCTCTGGTAAAAGCACTTTAGTAAATCTTATACCAAGATTTTACGATGCCACAAAGGGAACTATAAAAGTAAATGGCGAAGATGTCAGGGATGTAGAAGCGAAGTTTTTAAGAGAGAAGATTGCAATGGTTCCGCAAAAAACAATACTCTTTACAGGAAGTATTGCAGACAATTTAAGATGGGGTAAGGGTGATGCAGCTGTCGCAGATGTTGAGCAAGCAGCGGAGGCGGCCCAGGCTCACTCATTTATAACTTCTTTTCCCGAAGGTTACGACACTGGCTTAGGACAGGGAGGAGTAAATCTTTCTGGAGGTCAAAAGCAAAGAATATCTATTGCCAGGGCTTTAATCAGAAAGCCTGAAATTCTTATACTAGATGATTGTACAAGCGCAGTTGATGTAACTACAGAAGCGAATATAAAGCATATTCTAAGAAACAACTACAGAGAATTAACCTGCATCATAATAGCCCAAAGAATTACCTCTGTAATGGATGCAGACAAGATATTAGTAATGGATAACGGCGAGATTGCTGGAATGGGTAAACATGAAGAATTGATGGATACCTGCAGGATATATCAGGATATATTCCACTCTCAAATCGGAAAGGAGGGAATATAATTGCAGAGGCAAACTGACACATCGAGAATGCAGGGGCGAGGGGCAGGGAACTTCACAGGTCCTGGCAGGGGTTTTGGAGGTCCGAGAAGTGTTATGCCAGTAGTGAAGGCAAAAGATTTCAAGAAGACAATCAAAAGATTGTGGTTCTACTTTGGTAAGGAAAGAAAGCTGCTGGCTGTTATATTTACTCTAGTAATTTGCAGTGCTTCTATTGGGCTTTTCGTTCCATATCTAATAGGAAGGGCTATTGACACAATGTCTGGAGGAGTTAACCACGTTAATTTCGGGTTGCTGAGAATAATCGCCATAACACTAGTAGCAGCTTATATCGCTGATGGTGTTATATCTCTAATGCAGGGCTGGCTTATGGCAGGAGTCTCACAGCGGATTGTGCAAAACTTGCGCTGTACAGTATTTGATAAGCTGCAGAAGTTAACCGTTGCTTTCTTTGATTTAAAAACTCATGGGGAGATCATGAGCAGACTTTCCAATGACATGGAGAATATAAGCAGCACTATATCTCAAGCTACAATACAGCTATTATCAAGTGTAATAACAGTAATTGGTGCCCTTGCTATGATGCTTGTGCTCAGTCCATTGCTAACTTTGGCAAGCGTAATCACAATCCCTATGGTGTTTCTTGTAACAAAATCTGTGGCCAAAAGAACTAGGGTACTATTTAAAGAGCAGCAGGTTATATTAGGCAAGTTAAATGGTCATATTGAAGAAACCATATCGGGATTGCATATTATAAAGGCTTTTAACCATGAAGAAAATGTGATTGAAAGCTTTGAAGAGTTGAATAGTAAGCTCAATAAGATAGGTGTAAAGGCACAAATTTGGTCTGGCTTTATCATGCCTCTTATGAATGTTATTAACAATATAGGTTTTGCCGCTGTTGCTGCAGTTGGAGGGGCTTTGGCAGTAGAAAATCTAATAACAGTTGGGATTATAGCCAGTTTCTTGAGTTATTCTAGGCAGTTTGCCAGACCTCTTAATGAAATAGCAAACATATTCAATGCTTTACAGTCTGCGGTAGCAGGTGCAGAAAGGGTCTTTGAAATACTGGACGAACAGGAAGAGTCGTCGGACATTGTAAGAGCTGTTGAACTTAGGGCGCCAAAAGGGAATGTAGTGTTTGAAGATGTTAACTTTGGCTATAGAGAAGATGTTCCAGTTTTAAGGAATGTCAGTTTTGAGGCGAAAGCCGGGAGTACAATAGCCTTGGTTGGGCCAACGGGAGCAGGCAAGACTACTGTAGTAAATTTACTTGCAAGATTTTATGATGTAACCTCTGGAAAAATATTGATTGATGGCAGAGATATTAGAGAATATACTAGAGATAGTCTGAGAAGCTGCTTTGGAATTGTATTGCAGGACACCTACTTATTTTCAGGCACTATTCGGGAAAATATTAGATACGGCAACCTTAATGCCTCTGATATGGAAGTTGAACAAGCTGCAATATTGGCCAATGCCGATGTATTTATTAGAAGACTTCCTAAGAGCTATGACACATTATTGATTGAAAGCGGAAGCAATTTGAGTCAAGGTCAAAGACAGCTATTGGCTATTGCCAGGGCTATATTGGCAGACCCATCCATTCTGATTCTGGATGAAGCAACCAGTAGTGTGGACACGCGTACTGAACTACATATTCAAGAAGCAATGCTTAAATTAATGAAAAATCGCACCAGCTTTATCATAGCTCATAGGTTAAGTACCATAAGAGATGCAAATATTATAATGGTAATTGATAAAGGGCATATTGTTGAAAAGGGCAGTCATGAGGAACTATTACACATAGGGGGAGTATATTCAAATATGTATTATAGCCAGCTTCGTCGGACTGAAACATAAATTATAGAACTTGCTATATAATAAATACAACAAATATACATAAGACAACAAAGGAGACGATTCTATGGGGTGGAATAAGGTAACAAACTTAACGATGCTTACGGATTTCTATGAATTTACGATGAGTAATGGATATTTTATTCATAATTTCAAAGACAAAATAGCTTATTTTGATATGTTTTTCAGAAAAGTGCCTGAGGATGGCGGGTTTGCAATTATGGCAGGTGTGCAGCAGCTTATTGAGTATTTAAGGAATTTAAAATTTGATGATAGGGATATAGAATTTTTAAGAACTAAAAACTTTGATGAAAAATTTCTTGAGTATTTGAAGGATTTTAAGTTCAGCTGTGATGTATGGGCTATTCCAGAGGGAACCCCTATATTTCCAAATGAACCGATCGTAATTGTAAAAGGTCCTATTATTGAGGCACAGCTTATAGAAACGATGGTGCTGATTACGATAAATCATCAAAGCTTAATTGCTACAAAGACCAATAGAATCGTAAGAGCAGCCCAAGGACGTACAGTTATGGAATTTGGATCTCGCAGAGCACAGGGCTACGATGCGGCAGTACTTGGGGCTCGTGCAGCATATATTGGAGGCTGTATAGGGACATCTTGCACTATCGTAGAAAGGGATTTTGATATACCGGTTTTGGGAACGATGGCTCACAGCTGGGTACAAATATTTGACAATGAACTTGATGCATTCAAGAAATATGCAAGCGTTTATCCGGATAACTGTACCCTTTTGGTAGATACATATAATGTACTAAAATCAGGGGTGCCTAATGCCATAAAGACCTTTCAGGAAGAAGTAGTTCCGAGAGGCTTTAGACCAAAAGGGATAAGAATCGATTCGGGTGACATTACCTATTTATCAAGGGAAGCTAGAAAGATGCTGGATAAGGCAGGTTTTCAAGATTGCAAGATTATAGCTTCAAACTCTCTAGATGAGCATTTGATAAAGGAGCTTCTGACACAAGGCGCGAAAATTGACTTGTTTGGTGTTGGAGAGCGTCTGATTACTGCAAAATCTGAACCTGTATTTGGTGGTGTTTATAAGCTTTCAGCAATCGAAAATGAAGGTGTAATCATACCGAAAATTAAGATTAGCGAGAATGTAGGCAAGATAACCAACCCTGCTTTTAAGCAGCTCTGGAGATTCTTTGATAGAGACAGTGGAAAGGCTATGGCAGATGTAATAACATTAGAAAACGAGATGATAGATGATAATTTACCCTATGAGATATTTGATCCGGAGCATTTGTGGAAAAGAAAAACCATAACAAACTTTTATGCAAAGAAGCTACTTGTAAAAATATTTGATAAGGGACAGTGTATTTATGAGAGTCCTGACCTAAAAGCAATTAGGGACTATTGTAAAGAGCAGGTAGATAGCCTTTGGGAGGAAGTGCTCAGATTTGATAATCCGCATAACTATTATGTAGACTTATCTAAACAGCTATGGGAATTAAAAGAAAGATTGCTTGTTGAACATTCTATAAAATAAAATTGTATATCTTAGCGTGATAAATAGAACGTAACTCTAAAAGTTGTTGACATGGAAAAGCCTGCAAGGTAGTCTGTTTATATGGACATTTTGCAGGTTATATTTTAGTTTCTATGAGACATGATATAATAGTATAAAAAAACGATAGTTTACATATGAGGTGAAAGAATGAGTGGAATAGCAGGAAGTGGATGCGATGTACTACTGCCGCTGGGTGAATTAAAACCCTTAGATGAAATAGAAAGAAGCATAATTAAGAGATATAAAAAGGCTTTGTTATCAAAGTTTATTAAGGCGATTATGGATTATAAGATGATAGAGGAAGGGGACCGGGTTGCAGTTGCCATGTCAGGGGGGAAGGATAGCTTAATTATGGCAAAGCTTTTTCAAGAATTGCAAAAGCATGGCAGGATAAAATTTGAGCTAGAGTTTATTGTACTAGACCCTGGTTACCATGAAAATATAAAGGAACTTTTAATTTCTAATTGCAAGCACCTGGAAATACCGATACAGATATATGAATCTTATATATTTGATGTTGTAGATAGAATCGCTAGGGATTACCCTTGCTATATGTGTGCAAAAATGCGCAGAGGTGCATTATACAACAAAGCACAGGAGCTTGGCTGCAACAAACTTGCTTTAGGGCATCATTTCAATGATGTAATAGAAACAACCTTCCTAAATATTGCCTATACAGGAAGCTTTAAAACCATGCTTCCAAAGCTAAAGTCAGCGAATTTTGCTGGACTTGAGCTTATCAGGCCTATGTATTATATAGAGGAGAAAGATATTATCAACTTTACACAAAATAGCGGTATCCAGGCTCTTAATTGTGCATGTATGGTGGCTGCCAAGAAAACAGGCAACAAGCGATACGAAATAAGGGCACTTATAGAAGAATTAAAGGGACGCTTTGAAGACTTCGACAAAAAGCTGTTTAAGGCTGCAGATAATGTAAATATTGAAGCCATATTAGGCTGGCAAAAGGGTGGCAAAAAATACTCCTATTTGGATTTCTATGATGAGGAAACTTCCGATGAAGAATAACACATATATGTTGAATAACTACATGTTATTAGCAGAAAAGTTCGCGGATGAGAATGACATTGAAAGAGCCTTGGATTTTTATAATAAAGCGTATCATCTGAAGGAAGGACGCAGAAATATTGAGCTATTGCTGGATATGGCTGTATTTTATGATGAGATAGGCAAGGAAGAACTTGCTATGGAAAAATTTCGGGAAGTAATTGGTATTAATCCTGAAGACCCTAGAGCATATTACGGCATGGCTATGACCTTTGATAATGATATGGATTATGATGCTGCAATAAAGTTATATAAGAAGGCTATTGAACTTGATGATAAGTATGACAGGGCCTATTTTTTCCTTGCCAATGCCTATGATGAGACTGGTGATAAGGAAAAGGCAATAGAGTGCTATAAAAAGGTAAATGAGCTAAATCCAGAGGATTATTGGGCTTATGTAAACTTAGGAGTCATATATGAAGAACAAAATCAAAATTTGCTTGCAAAAGAGGCTACTAGAAAAGCATTAGAAATTGAACCAAACCATTACAAAGCTTTATTTAATATGGGTGTAATACTTAAAAAATTAGGAAGTATAGAAGAGTCAAAATTATTTTATTATAAATCCATTGAAAAAGAGCCAAATTATCAATATAGTTATTTAAATCTTGGGGTCATTTTTATAGAAGAAAAGGAATACAAAAAAGCGATTCAGGTATTTGGGCAAGGTATTGATAATAATCCTGATGCGGCTTCCTTATTTTATAATAGAGCTTGCTGCTATGCACAACTACAAAAAACTGAAATTGCTTTTATAGATATAAAAAAGGCCCTTGAAATACAACCGGAACTAATAGAATTTATGAAATCAGATAAGGAATTGGTTTCTGTCAGAGCGCTTGAAGAATTTAAAGTGTTATTTGATTAAAAACGATGCATTATGAAATAAAACTACATTAAATGAATCATTCTGACGATTTCTAAGCAATCATGGAGTATTTGAAGACTTGCATAAAAAAAATAGCATGTTATATTTAACTATGAAAGTGAACTAATGTAAGGTTAGGAGATGGAAAAATTGTTACAGAATCATGTTTTTATTGCACTTATAATTTTTGTACTAACATATACAGCGATTATCTCAGAAAAAATCAACCGGACGGTAGTTGCTTTATTTGGTGCTGTGCTAATGATTATTTTTCAAGTAATACCTCAGAAAATTGCTTTTGGAGTCATCGACTTTAATACCATAGGGTTACTGATTGGAATGATGATTATTGTTATTATACTTAGAAAAACGGGTATATTTCAATATATAGCGATTAGGACGGCAAAAGCATCTAAAGGAGATCCCTGGAAGATATTTTTACTGTTTTCAATAATTACAGCTATAGCATCTGCTCTATTGGACAACGTTACAACAATCTTATTAATTGCACCGGTAACCTTGGTTATCACAGATACATTGAAGCTAAACCCTTTTCCTTTTTTGTTTGCGGAAATATTTGCAGCGAACATTGGAGGTACAGCAACTTTAATTGGTGACCCGCCTAATATTATGATTGGTGGAGCGACGGGTTTGGGTTTTATGGACTTTCTAACGAATCTTGCTCCAGTTGCAGTCGTTGTTTTTATAGTTACATTACTTATATTGAAGTTTATGTTTAGAAAAGAATTCAAGGTCACAGAAGAAAATAAAAAGAAAGTGCTTGGTTTTGACGAGCATAAAACGATACAGGATAAGAAGCTTTTGATTCAAAGTGGAATAGTGCTAGGTGTAACAATCATTGGCTTTATTCTTCATCAGGCAGTTCATTTAGAGTCAGCAACTGTCGCATTGTTTGGAGCAGTTTTACTGCTTCTTATTAGCAAGGTAGATCCAGATGAAGTATTAATGGAAATTGAGTGGAGCACGGTATTCTTCTTTGTTGGATTATTTATCTTAGTTGGTGCCCTTGAAGAAATTGGAGTAATTAAGATGCTAGCTGAGAAGTTAGTTGCTCTAACGAAAGGGAATATGTTAGTAACTTCAATGCTGATACTTTGGTTTTCGGCCATAGCTTCTGCTTTTGTTGATAATATACCTTTCGTGGCCACTATGATACCGCTTATACAAAATATGCAATCAATTTCTGGAATAGATGTTTCCCCACTTTGGTGGAGTTTAGCCCTTGGAGCATGTTTAGGTGGGAATGGTACAATAGTAGGGGCATCTGCCAATGTAATTGCAGCTGGAATGTTAGAAAAACGGGGAAATAAGATTGGGTTTATCAAATATATAAAGCTGGCATTTCCATTGATGATTGTGTCAATAATTATAAGTACTATTTATTTAATGTTATTCTATGTTTAGTAGACATGTTATATAATGGTAATAGAGGTCAATTAATTTATAAAGAGGTGCCTTAATATGAACTATTTAAATGTTGAAGCAAGTCAGCATGAAATGAAATTAATCCAAATGGGAGCCAAGGTAGAACAGATTAACAGCAAGATGTGTTATATAAAATTTGTAATAGACGGCTTACCAGTTGAGTATGTTTATAATTTGAACAAGAAAAACAAGTACTTTTTGGAGAGAATTAACCCTTATCCACTTGCTATACGATCTTATGAAAAAGTTGAAGACATAGTTAAGGTTATTGAAGTAGATGTTAGACAGTTTCAGAATATGGTTAAAAGCAAGAATGTGCAAAGCTTCGTAAATATAACGAATGAGTTTATCGACATCATAAAGAAATTTGAGGATTTAATTTTGTACTATAATGTTCCAGCTGAAAAGGTAGGAGTCATAATGGGCAAAATTGATGAAATAAATCAGGAAATAAATGAAACTAAGAAAACGGCCAATAGAGTTTTCTTTGATAAAGAACCAGAGAATTTAAAATAATATGAAAGCTGAGGAGCATTTAATTTGCCCTCAGCTTTTTAGTGCTTTTTATCTAGTAGGTCTTATGAACATTTGTGTCCAGTAAGGAGTGCCGCCTTTATTTGTAGCATAGCCTACTCCTATTTGTGTATAACTAGGACTCATAATATTGCTTCTGTGGCCAGGTGAATTCATCCATGCTGTCATTACTGACTGAGGAGTTTTTTGACCATAAGCAATATTTTCACCTGCAGAGGAATACTTGATACCAAAGGATTCCATCATTCTAAAAGGGGATCCATATGTAGGTGAAGTATGCGAAAAGTAGTTTTTTGCTGCCATATCAGCAGATTTATATCTTGCAACTCTTGATAACTGCCAGTTTTCGGTTAAAGGCTGCAAGCCTTGCTTAGCCCTCTCAGCATTCACTAGCTTTACTACTTGACTCTCTAAGGATTTTATACCCTGCATAGTAGGAACTATAAGCTTTTGTCCAGGATATATCATGCTTGGATTTTTTATTCCAGGGTTGCTTGATATTATTTCACTTACTCCAACTTGGTATTTCTCAGCAATTTTCCACATGCTATCTCCAGATACTACTGTATAGCTGACGGTTTCCTGCGCTGAGACAATACAAACAAGCATAGCTGTCACAATAACGAAACTAATAATTAGTTTTTTCATTTTTTCCCCACCTATCTAATTGAATTTTATTTCGCATAATATATATTTTGATATGTAAGATTTTTTATGTTATATAGATTGTGCTATTGCAGTAATAAAAATACTGTATTGGAGATAAAAACCATATGGAAATGCAAAATTTGTGCTATATTGACATTTTATGTTATAATTAATTCATGGTTTTATGTAAAGGGGGAAGAAATATATGAAGACAAACTCAAGTTCGAACTATGATGTTGCAAGGGTTAACAGATTTAATAGCATGATTTTGGTATTGTTATCAATTTTATTGAGTATTCAGGGATTTGCTATGAGAGGTACTACATATGGAACGTATATACTTGTAGCTACTGGTTCTGCAGCTGTTATTTCATGGATCTTATGCTTTTTGCATAAGAAAAAGATTGTAAATACTATTTTTTCAGCCTTAATAATTTCATTGTCACCTGCTTTTACAAGCATGGCAATTTCTTATTTGGAGCAAGGCAGTATATCTGCAAAGGTATACTTAATTCTAGCTTATTCAATAGCCTCAGCTTCATTATATTTTAGAAAAAATATAGTATTAATCAATGGAATTTCAATTAATTTATTATTAGTCCTTATAGTTACTTTTTATCCTGAAGTTTTATTTGGACAAGCATTTGACATAAGAGATTTTATTTCCAAAACAGTATTGTTAGATTGCAGCATGCTCATAATGTACTTCTTGACCAAGTGGGGTAATGAATATGTACAGTCGGCACAAGAAAAGGAAGAACAGGCTACGATTTTGGTAGATCAACTAGAATCAGCTATGCAAAAGATCAATAAAACTGTAGAAATATTAAATAGTAATCTATCTAATTCAAATAGAGAATTGAATCAAATTAAAGATAGCAGCAGTCATATAACTGCTGCTATAAGCGAGATAGCCAAAGGCGTAGAAGAGGAAGCCAATGGGATTACTAATATTGTAAATACGGTTAGCCAAGTAGGAGATTCAATGAATAATCTTCATATTCTCTCAAAGGGTATCAAGGATATATCTGATAATGTATCATTAATAGTTTATAATAGCTCTGAGGGTATGAACACTATGACAGTCCAGATAAATATAATCAAGGATGCCGTTAGCGAAGCATTAGAAACTGTATCAGAGTTAGAAGTAAATATGGGTAGTATAAATGATTTCCTGACTTCAATAACACAAATTGCAGAGCAAACTAACCTATTGGCCTTAAATGCAGCCATTGAAGCAGCAAGAGCTGGAGAATCCGGAAAAGGCTTTGCGGTTGTTGCTGATGAGGTAAGAAAGCTGGCAGAACAGAGCAGTAATACAGCCCAGGAAATTTATCATATAGTAAATAACGCTAGGCAAAAGAGTAAAATAGCCCTTCTAAAAGCGCAGGAAGGCAATACTGCAGTGGAGGAAGGAAGCAAAATAGTTTGTGAAATAAATGATGGTTTTCAGCAAATGAAATCTTCCTTTAATACTATGGACAACAATATTGAAAAAGAATATGGAATGATAGAAAGCATTAATGTTTTATATTCAAATATACAAGAGCAACTTGAAAATATTGCGGCTATATCAGAACAGCATGCAGCTACCACGGAAGAAGTTTTGGCTACCACGGAAAATCAAAACAATAATATTATAGAAATAGCAAGAAATTCAGAGGAATTAAGCAATGTAAGCATAGAACTGAAAGCTGTTTTAGAGATAAAAAGAAAATAAAATTTGTAAGAACAATAGAAGTAAAAGTAAAACGGAATAGGAAAAAAGATGAGAATTTGTAAGAAATTCTCATCTTTTTTTAAGCCTTAAAATATTTGTTGAAAATGTGAAAATTATGTAGTAATATGTAATAAAATGCATATTGATTATAAACTACATATTACATATTATACATTATTGTAAACTAACACTGGCGAATACAAAGGGAAATTGACGTTTTAATTTGCGCAGCATAGATGCATTGTTAATAAATATACAATTCCACATATCAAAACTTACAAGAATATAGGAGGAAATCAAGTGGCAAAAAACATTCCAGGAACTGTAAAATTCTCAATCAAAGCAAAGCTCGTGCTATTAATTGTTGGACTTTTATCCATTTCTATCATTTCATTAGGGTTTTTCAGTTATTCAAATTCAAGGCAGGCATTAATTAAGGAGTACATAAAAAGCTCAGAAACCATATCTGAAAAACTAAATGAGACTTTAGATGGGTTCCTAACAAACAATGAGCAAAACATAGAAATGCTTAGCAATAATTTAAATGTAACGGAAATACTAAGCAAACCAGTAGAAGAACATATATATCTTATCAATGCTTTACAAAACTTTCAGGAATCACATCCAGATATTCAGACTGTTTATTTAGGCACAAACACAAAACAAATGTTTTTATATCCAAGTATTAATTTGCCTGCGGACTTCGACCCAACCTCTAGACCATGGTATCAAGATGCGATAGCGGCAAATAAAATAATATGGACTGCTCCATATAAAGATGCTGGCAGCGGCAATATAGTTGTAACTGTTGCGAAACCTGTAAAAAACTTAAAAGGAGAACTTACAGGAGTTATCGGGGCAGACATATCTTTAGAAGTATTTATGAAAATGGTGCAATATACAAAGCTTGGTGAAAAGGGTTACTTCTTTGTTTCGGACAAGCTAGGCAATGTAATATATCACAGTAATGCAGAGCTTATAGGAAAGCCGATAGCAGTCAAGGAATTGTTGGACTTTGCCATTGCTGGACAAAATAGTAAATTGAAATATAAATATAATGGTGACAAAAAAGTAGCAGTTGCTGTTGAAAATAAGAAAGTAAATTGGATGATTATGGGTACTTTCAATGAGTCAGAAGTAAACAAAAGTGCTTCTGTAGTACTTAAATCAACAAGTATCATAGGTTTAATTATTGGTTTATTGGCTATTTTGATTGGAGTGATAGCATCTACTCTAATAGTAAGATCTTTAACGCAATTGACAAGAGATCTTGAAAACATTGGAAAAGGTAATTTCAAGACAAGATGTAAGGTAAAATCAAAGGACGAAATTGGACAACTTGCAGTTACAGTTAATAAGATGGTAGAAGATCTTTCTCAACTAATGAGAAATGTTATGAATATATCAACTTCAGTAGCTACCTCCTCTAATCAATTAGCATCTGCAGCACAGCAGACCAATGCATCAACAGAGGAGGTTGTAAGGGCCATTGGTGAGGTTACAGAGGCAGCCAATGACCAAGCAAGAGGAACTGAATTAGGTATGAATAAGTCTAATGAGCTATCAAACAACATTCAAAAGGTAGCGGAGGCTGTAGTTGACATTACTGAACAATTTAAACTTGCAAATAACCTAAACGAAAACGGTATCAGTACTGTAAAGGTTCTGACTGTAAAAACTGAAGAAAGTGTTGAAGCTTCAAGGGAATTAGGAAATGTGATTATGGGTGTAGATAGCAGCACTGAGAAAATCGGAGCAATAATTGGAACAATAGGACAGATTGCAGGACAAACAAATCTACTTGCACTGAATGCATCAATAGAAGCAGCTAGAGCAGGAGAAGCTGGCAAGGGATTTGCAGTTGTTGCAGATGAAATAAGAAAGCTTGCGGAACAGTCATCCTTAGCTGCAGAGCAAATAAGGACTCTAATTCAAGGAATACAAGATCAGTCTAAAAATGCTGTAGATACTATGAAGGTATCGAAAGAGGTGGCTAAGCATCAAGCGGATGCTGTTGTTCAGACTGAAGCAGTATTTGTACAGATATCTAAAACAATTGCAACGATCAACGCAGAGATTGAAAATATAAATACTCTAAATAAATCTATGATAAGTAAGAATGAAGCTATTACTACAGTTATGGAAGACATAGCTGCCGCTTCAGAGGAGACTGCAGCATCAACTGAAGAGATATCTGCATCTACAGAAGAGCAATTGGCAGTTGTTGCAGAGATAAGTAGAACTGCTGATGACTTAAATGTAATGGCACAGAAGCTAAACAAAGAAATAATGAAATTCGAATTATAACAGTTTCTCCAAGAGCTTTAGGTTTACCTAAAGCTCTTTTTTATATGTAATGAAAGCTACTTAAAAAATGTACTTATTAAAAATGTACTAATCTGTAATAAAATATTTCTGCAAATATTACTTGAGTTTTTATATCCCAATAGTATAATGAACATAACAAAAGTCAGGAGGTAAAACATGGCAGATAAGATTAAAAAGATAGCGCTTCTTACAGGTGGAGGAGATTGTCCTGGTCTAAATGCAGTTATACGCGCGGTTACAAGAACGGCAATACTAAAATATGGCTATGAAGTGATAGGATATAAATACGGATATAAGGGCTTATATAATAATGATATAGTACCCCTAGATTTAAGCTCTGTATCAGGAATATTGCATAAGGGTGGAACGATTTTATACAGCTCTAATAAGGACAACTTATTTAACTATCAAGTAGAAGAAAATGGCGAGAAGGTTTATAGAGATGTATCTGATGTTGGAGTAGAGAATCTTAAGAAAGAAAATGTTGATGTTCTTGTTGTAATAGGTGGAGATGGAACACTAACCAGTGCTAGGGATTTTGCTAGAAAGGGAGTCAAAGTAATTGCAGTGCCGAAAACAATAGACAATGACTTGGCAGCTACAGAAATCACCTTTGGACATTATTCAGCCTTAGATGTGGCTACTGATGCCTTGGAGAGACTTCACACTACAGCAGAATCGCATCATAGAGTTATGATATTAGAGGTTATGGGTAGAAATGCAGGCTGGATTGCACTCAGGTCAGGGATTGCCGGTTCTGCAGATGTAATTTTGATACCCGAGATACCTTATGATATTAAGAAGATTGTATCTAAGATTAAGAGCCGCGGTGAACAAGGAAGGCCGTTTACAATAATCGTTGTAGCAGAAGGTGCAAAACCCTTGGGTGGAGATGTTGTAGTTCAAAGAGTAGTATCAGACAGCCCAGATCCGATTAGACTTGGTGGGATCGGTGATAAGCTGGCTCACGATTTGGAGCAGCTGATTAGTGATCATGAAATCCGCTGTACGGTACTCGGGCATCTTCAAAGAGGTGGAGATACATCTACATATGATAGAATACTATCGACTAGATATGGGGTTGCTGCAGTGGAATTTATACATGAAGGCCGCTTTGGTAATATGGTGTGCCTAAACAGCAATAAAATGACCTTTGAACACTTAGAAAACGTGATTGGGCAAATCAAGACTGTTGACAAGGGGGATGAACTGGTAAAAACAGCCAGAAGCATTGGGACATCCTTCGGAGACTAAATGAATAATCAAAACCTCCCTTTATGTGCCTAGCACCATAAAAGGGAGGTTTTTAAATTACTACTATCTCTACATTTCAGGCATTTCTTCTACTTTTCCATAATCTACTCCAAAAGTATCTACTGTAACCTTCTTCATTACTTGTGGTACCTTTGGCATATCGCTTCTATCTCTACTGACATTTACAATTTTATCAACCTCTTCAATTCCGCTTATTACCTTGCCAAATGCTGCATAGGAACCATCAAGATGAGGTGCTGCATTGTGCATGATAAAAAATTGTGAGCCGGCAGAATCAGGATGTCCTGATCTAGCCATTGATAGAACGCCTCTATCGTGTTTTAAATCATTTTTGAAGTTATTTTTACTGAATTCGCCTTTAATACCATAGCCAGGACCGCCGATTCCAGTTCCTTCTGGACAGCCTCCTTGAATCATGAAGCTTGGAATAACTCTGTGGAAGGTTAATCCGTCATAGAAATTCATGTTTACTAAAGTGATGAAGTTCTTTACTGTGTTCGGAGCTATCTCAGGGTATAACTCCGCAGTTATTTTGTTTCCGTCTTCCATTTCGATTGTTACAATTGGGTTCTTGCTCATTTTTATCTTCCTTTCGTCTTGCATATTATTTTTCGTTTTTTAGCTGATTTACAAACTCCTTAAGCATCTCATAGCTTTCCATAGCACCTTCATGAGCGCTTATTATTTTAAAGTCCTTATCTATTAATAAGGATAAAGGAATTCCACTGACACCATATTGATTGGCCACATCTCCTTGGGAGTCCAACCATACTGGGAAATGATATTTATTATTCGTCATAAATTCGCTGACTACTGACTTTGCTTCCTGTAGATTTACAGTAATTATTACAAAATCAGAATCCTTTGTATCTTGATAAAGCTTCTCGATAAATGGCATTTCATACTTGCAGGGCCCACACCAGCTGGCCCAAAAGTTTAATAGTATAGTCTTGCCCTTATAATCAGATAAAGTTACCTTGTTTCCATCCATATCTTCCAAGGTGAAATCCAATGCATCCATAGAATCTACTACCTGTTGCTCTGGATTATTCTGTACAATAGGTGTTGGAGCAGGCGCAGGATTGCTATTATACAGATAGTTGCTGTATACTGCTGCAGCAACTAATATTATTGCCGCAGTCCAAATAATAATACTTCTTTTCATATTGCCCACCAAGTTTCGACCTCCATCATTAAAAGTTAAAGAAATTAAAGTAGCTGCTGAATCGAAGAAACTTATCAAATAGAATGATAACCCCTATCCCTACGACCAATATACCACTAATTGCAGATATAAGAGGCATATATTTTGATATTCTCGAGAAGTACTTTGAAAAGCTCTCTATGGCAACGGCGGTAAAAATAAATGGCAAGGCTAAACCAATTGAATATGAGACCAATAATAGGACTCCCTTGGATATTGTACTCATACTGCCAGCATAAAAAAGTATTGAACCTAATATAGGTCCGATGCAAGGGGTCCAACCTGCTGCAAATGCCATGCCGAGTAAGATGGAACTAGTTCCGCTGCCTAACTTTCCAGGTTCAGCTAATCTTTTTTCGTAGTAAAAGTATTTAACTTTTATTAGACCTGAAATATGTAGACCAAAGACAATCACTAAAATACCACTTACTATTCTTATGTAATCTCGATATTCATCAAAGTATTTGCCTAAGGTAGTTATGGACAAACCCATTATGATAAATATAATGGAGAAGCCTAATGTAAAACCTATTGCTTTGTATAGGGTTAAAAGCTTTGCTTTTCCTGCGCTTAAATCCTTAATTGCTGAACCTGTTAAGTATGACACATATGCAGGTATGAGCGGAAGCACGCAGGGCGATAGGAATGACAATAGACCAGCTGAAAAAGCCAGTACAATTGAAATATCCTTCAATATTACCACCTCCATATTTACTCTACACAAATCATATGCACATTATACCAATAAATACATCCTAAGGAAAGTTAATATATCTTCAAAATGTTTTGTACTTTCTGATTAACGAGATGGGTTTAGTGCAAAACATATAGTTGATTTTTACGAGTAAGATGTATATAATAATAACAAATCGTTGATTGGGGATAGTACAATTTGTAAGCTTTTCAGAGAGCCTGCGTTGAATTTTATTTCAAAAATTCTAGGTGAAAGCAGGTAAGGTGAGCATTTTGGAATGGGCCCATGAGAGCAGCCCGAATTACAGTAGGCGCTGACGTGCTTTTCCTACGTTATAAGGAAACGAATATTATTGTATTCGAAACAAGAGGACTACTTATGTAGTCAATTTGGGTGGTACCGCAGGTGATACTCCTGTCCTAAAGAATTTTAGGACAGGAGTTTTTATTTTGCATGAAATGCATCGCATTACTGCGTCAGCATTCAACCCAATAATCCTCACGTATTGCGTATACGCTCCGGTTATTGGGCTTCAGCTTTCTTGTACTACTCGCATTTGATGCAAAATACAGTTGAGCTATGAATATGACACTTTTGTGATAATTAAAGGAGGAATTTTTATGAATAAAAGAAAAAGAATTTTAACAGGGGATCGTCCAACCGGTAAGCTGCATTTGGGGCACTATGTAGGGAGTTTGCAAAATAGAGTAGCATTGCAGAAGGAATATGATACATTTATAATCATTGCCGATGTTCAAGCCTTAACCACAAACTTTGACAGACCGGAGAAGCTGCAGGCGGATGTGTTCAACGTAGCAATGGACAATTTGGCTGTTGGTCTAGATCCCAATATAGCTACATTTTTCATACAGTCCATGATACCTGAAATTGCTGAATTAACAACTTTTTATGGCATGTTTGTCACTGTTAACAGCTTAAGGCACAACCCAACAATAAAAACTGAAGTACAGCAGTATGGATATAGGGATATTATGTATGGATTTTTAGGATATCCTGTAAGCCAAGCCGCGGATATCACCTTTTGCAAGGCTGATTTAGTACCAGTCGGTGACGACCAGCTGCCGCACATTGAACTTTCCAGAAAGATCGTTAGACGTTTCAATGAACTTTACAAGCCTGTATTAGTGGAACCGGAGGCTATGGTTAGCAAGATTTCCAGATTGGTTGGCCTTGACGGCAATTCAAAAATGGGCAAAAGCTTAAACAATGGCATTTACCTTAGTGATGATGCAGATACTGTTAAGCAAAGAATAAGGGCTGCAGTTACAGACCCTGCAAGAATCAAGATATCCGATAAAGGAAATCCAGAAATTTGTACTGTGTTTAAATACCATCAAGCTTTTAATGAGGGTGAAGTTTGTAATATAGCTGAAAGCTGTAGGAATGCAGCGATTGGCTGTTCGGCATGCAAAGGAAATCTTACCAACGTGTTAAATGACATGCTTGATCCTATCCGTGCAAAAAGAGCATACTACGAGGAACGGACTGAACTGGTTCGCGAAATACTTATGACTGGCACAGAAAAGGTTAGAGGAGT
>JARBUB010000235.1 GCA_029239905.1 Clostridia bacterium | reverse complement strand
TTACCTTCGATCAATACCTTTATTACTTTGCCAACCATCTTTTGATTGTTGTCTAAGGAAATATCACTTTGCAGCAGCATAATTCTCTCTTGTCTTTTTAGTTTAATTTCTTCATCTACTTGTTCATCCATTTTAAAGGCTGGTGTATCTTCTTCTCTGGAGTATGTAAAAACACCCAGCCTATCAAAGCGGATATCCTTTACAAAATCAACGAGTTCTTTGAAGTCTTCTTCTGTCTCACCAGGAAAGCCTACTATTAAAGAAGTTCTTAAAGTAATATTTGGTATCTTGGCTCTTAATTTGGACACCAAATCCTTTATTTCCTCCTTGGTTGTTCTTCTACCCATTCTTTTTAATATTTTATTGCTGGCATGCTGTATTGGCATATCCAAGTACTTACAAACTTTATCGTTCGTTGCTATTATATTAATTAATTCGTCATCAAATTCATCTGGATATGAATATTGCAATCTGATCCATTCAATGCCCTCTATTTTACTGAGTTCATCTAATAGCTCCGCTATTCTATACTTACCATATAAGTCTTTTCCATATCTGGTGGTATCCTGTGCGATAACATTAAGTTCCTTGATACCTTGTCTTGATAGCTGTGTCGCCTCTTTGATTATGTCTTCAAATCGTCTGCTTCTATATTTGCCACGAAGGCTTGGAATAATGCAGTATGTACATCTATTGTCACAGCCCTCTGCTATTTTAAGATAAGTTGAAGCTGCAATCGTAGATATCACTCTTGGCAGGTCGTGTATATCAACATCTTCTTGATTTCCATATTTCACAACCTTGCTTCCTGACATCGCACTATCTATTACCTCTAATATGTGTTTATAATCTCCTGTGCCGATAACTGCATCCAACTCAGGCATTTCATTTATTAAATCTTCCTTATATCTTTCAGCGAGACATCCAGAAGCAATAAGTACTTTGCAATTGCCATTACTTTTTAACTGTCCTAACTCTATAATATTGTCAATAGACTCCTGCTTTGCACTTTCAATAAAACCGCAGGTATTAACAATTATTACATCTGCTTTATCCGTCTCCTGCGTCAGCGTATAGCTGTTGCTAGACAAAATATTAAGCATAACTTCTGAATCAACTAGGTTCTTAGAACATCCTAAGGAAACCAAGGCCACTTTATAACTCAAAAACTTTTCCCTCCTATGTGTATACCATAATAAACTAACTTTTGTTCTTTTTAACGACATATCTATAAATAACTATTAAAGTATATTATATAGACTTTGCCATGTCAAAAGTTTATACAATATTCCCCAGGCAATAACAATGGCCAAAATAGCCAATTATAGCAAGTTACCGCTCATTTTCGCCTTATACATCCATTTTTCTCTTTATTTAACCGTATTGCGACTTTATCCCCCTATATTTTCCCTAAACTTCCATCATTTCTGCAAGTTCATCCTTGGTCATCAATACTTTTCTTGGCTTGCTTCCTTCATGACCTCCTATAATTCCTCTTTCCTCCATTTGGTCAATTAATCTCGCCGCTCTGCTATATCCTATTCGAAGACGTCTCTGCAGCATCATGATCGATGCCTGACTGCTTTCTACTACCATTTCTATTGCAGTTGGCAGCAATTCATCAACTTCTCTTCCTTCGTCTATATCTTCAAGGTCTATTTCCTGCTGTTCAAGATTCCTTATTATTTCATCATCATAAGATGGAGGAACTTGCGCTTTTAAGTGATTTACCATTTTCTCAATTTCCTTCTCAGAAACAAAGGCGCCTTGGACACGCAAAGGCTTTGATTCTCCAACAGGGTAAAACAACATATCTCCCTTACCCAATAGCTTCTCTGCCCCGCCCATATCTAATATTGTTCTGGAATCCACCTGGGAAGAAACAGCAAAAGAAATTCTTGATGGTATATTTGCCTTTATCAGACCTGTTATAACGTCTACAGATGGTCTTTGTGTCGCAACAACTAAGTGTATCCCTGCAGCACGGGCCATCTGTGCCAGTCTACATATTGAATCCTCCACGTCTCCAGGGGATACCATCATCAGATCTGCCAACTCATCTATTATGACAACAATCTGCGGTAGCTTTATCATGCCATCTTTTACTATAGCATTATAACCAGTAAGATCTCTTACATTATTTGCAGCAAACTTTTTATATCGTTCTGTCATTTCCATTACTGCCCAATTTAATGCACCTGCAGCCTTTTTGGGATCTGTAACAACGGGTATCAACAGATGAGGGATATTTTTATATACACTTAATTCAACCACCTTTGGATCAATCATAAGAAGTTTTACTTCCTCCGGGGTTGCTTTATACAATATGCTTGCTATTAAAGTATTAATACAAACACTTTTGCCCGATCCGGTTGATCCGGCGATCAATAAATGGGGCATGCTTGCCAAATCTGTTACGATGTTTGCCCCTGCAACGTCTTTACCAATTGCAAAAGCAAGCTTGGACTTTTTGTTTTTATACTCCTCTGATTCCAGTACCTCTCTAAGATATACCATTGTTATATCCTTGTTTGGAACTTCTATACCTACGGCAGATTTGCCGGGTATTGGAGCTTCTATTCTTATTCCTGCAGAAGCCAAGCTTAGGGATATATCATCGGACAAATTAACAATCTTACTTACCTTAACTCCAGGGCTTAGGGACAGCTCGTATCTAGTAATAGTCGGACCTACAGATACCTGCGATACTTTAGCACTTACACCAAAGTTGCCCAAAGTTTCCTCTAGTGTTTTTACATTATTCATTACTTCTTTTTTATTGTTCAAGCTCTTGACATCCTGGGCTATATTAAGCAGATTTGTTGGCGGCAGAACAAAGTTGCCGTAGGGCTTAAGCTCAGGAACAATTGTCAGTTCCTCATCCTTCTCCACCTTTTTATCATGCTTATCCTTTGCTTTATTTCGCATTTGCTCTAATTCTGTGACTTGTATTGGTTTCGATTTATCATGCTGTCCGTTGGTATTATTTACTTTAAAATCATTGTCAAAATTCTTAGTAAAGTCCAGAATTTTGATTTTCTTATCCATTTCATTCATTCTATCTTGTTCGCTCATAACTAGGTCATTGCTTATAAAGGAATCCTCAATTTTCTCTTTTTTCACTTTTTCTTTACGAGGTTTTTGCTTATTATTTTGTTTAATAAGTGAAATCAATGAAGCATAAACGTTTATAAAAGAGGTTTTTATAAAGTCTAAAACTGTTTTGAATGAAGTTTCAGTGAATATCAATACTGCAATTAAGAAAAATCCGATATTAATAACGATGCTTCCAATTGTGTCAAAAAGCTTTACCTCAGCATATCCCACTATAGCTCCTAATGCTCCCCCTCCAAGACCTGACAGACCATGATCATAGGCAATCACTATTGCATCAGTAAACGTTGGTTCTACTGCTTGATCAATATTATTCATATCTACTATATACAAAATAGTAAGCATTGCTACTGTAAATAGGATAAAGGAATAATATCTATGGTTTAGCTTTACGTCGCCTTTCATATATATAAGTGCAATACCCAAAATAACAATCAACACGGGGAAAACATAGGCTCCCAGACCTAATATTCCCAATAAAACTGATTTAATTCCACTTCCTATAAATCCTGAGCTTTCACTTAAAAGGCTTATGTATAAATAAATACTTAAAACAATAAGTAAAATTCCAAATATATCAAAACCTATTTCATACTGCTGCTTCTTCTTCCTTGGCATAACATACCTCCATGACTTCCATCATTATTGAAAAATCTTTGTTAATCATTGTATTTCTACACTAATTATACATTATTAAGAAATGATTGCAAAGAAAAAGCTGACTGTCTCACATGAATCTGAGACCGTCAGCTTATATATTGTTCCTTTTCCAAAACTTCCACCAGCTTTTGATATTGTTCTCTTCTCTATTAATATTGCTGTTGTTTTTAATGTCTATAAACTGTCCAGTATCCGTATCTAAAGCCCTCCACTTTGTTCTTCGGCATAGCTTTTGTACAAGCTCCATAGCCTCATCCTTTTCAAGAGACATCATAAAGCTTTGAACTGGTGTATGCTTTGCTATTTCAATATTGATTTTACCCTTATCCGTACTTGCGGCTATATTGGTCGGATCTGAGAAATCTGACTCCGGAAAAGTCTGCTTAAGTGCAGTGATTACTTCCCCAAAAGCACCCAAAAAATATTGATTTTCATCTCCTAATTGTTCAATGCTTATTGCACTATTTGGTGCATCCATTATTATAATTGTCTTGCTCATTCCATCACCTTATCTTTTGATTTTTTAATTGTATGTATTACAAATACAATTGCCTATTTATTCAACATCCATATAGAATAATTTAGATAAGCAGCAAAGCTGACCCATAATATATAAGGCACCATCAACCATGCAGCTTTTTTGTCAATTTTGCAAAACTCTATTGTTGTCAGCAATATAAATAATAGCATAAGTAGAATCTCTAGGAAAGCAATACCATATAGATTAAATCTAAAAAATATAATGCTCCATAGATAATTTAAAGCCAATTGTATGATAAAATATCCAACTGCCCTACCAATATTCTTGCCATAGGTGCCCCAAAGTATTATCCTATACAAG